>JAFYLN010000169.1 GCA_017537045.1 Oscillospiraceae bacterium
TGGCACTGGCAAACCTGATCTCCGACGAGGAACTCTGCGAGGATTACATCATCCCCAAGGCCTTCGACCCCAGAGTGGGCAAGGCAGTTGCCGAGGCTGTTGCAGAAGCAGCAAGAGCTTCCGGTGTTGCAAGAATCTGAATGAACTAAAATTGCTTGAGGGGACTGTTCAGATTAGAGATACCACCGAAGATGAGCGTATCGAGTGCAATGGGATACCTAAAAGGAAAGAGCAGTTTGATGATATATGAGCGGTGGGGAAGTGCACGGTATCAGTATAGGAATCGGGAGTTCTGGTGTCGTGGCTACTATGTGGACACAACAGGGAAGAATAGGGGAAAAATTAAAGAATATATAGCGAACCAATTAAAAGAGGACCAGCTCAACAGTCAGCTTACGATGGAAGATGTAGACCCGTTCACGGGTAGCAAGTAACAAGCCCTTCGCAAGTGCCAGACCGTATATGCGCCCTTTAGGCGCGGCTAGTAAACAAGGGCTAAGCCCGCATATGCAGAACCCCCGGCTAGGCCGGGGGTTCCTTTTGCGTCCAGAAAAGGTATGAGTATCAGATTTTTGACAAAAGAGAAGGTTCCGACATGTAGAAATTTAACTGTGTTTTCACCTCGTTTTTCTACACCCCTACTTCGGGCTTCATAAACGATTCCTCCTATAATTTTTACGGATGCAGCAATGCACCGTGAATCTTGAACTGAATACCGGGTTTTCTCTGCAGTGAAACGAGCTACGGAACTTAGATTGAGGATACGGAACTAGAAAGGAAGAGATGAGAATTTGAAAGAGAATGATGTGCGTATTTGTGAGAAGTACGCGTTGACAGTGACTGAGGCAGCTGCCTACTTTGGAATCGGCGAAAAGAAATTGCGGAATATGATCGAAGATTACAATCACCTTGGATTGTTTGTCCAGAACGGTGTGAAATATATGATTAAGCGGCAAAAGTTTGAAGCATTCCTCAATGATGCTTCGGTAATCTAAAAAATATGATGAAAAGCGCCCCGGACTATGATATAATGTTTGTATGTCATGTTCGGGGGCTTTCTCAATGAAAGGAGAACGAATATGAGCGTAAAGCGCAGAGATAGCAAGAATAGAGTTTTACGAAACGGAGAAAGCCAGAAACCCGATGGACGATATGTCTACAAGTACTACGATATATTCCGCAAACCCCATTATGTGTATTCTTGGAAACTGGAACCCACCGACAAGCTCCCGGCAGGAAAAAGAATGACCTGTCGTTGAGAGAGAAGATTCGGCAGCTTCAAAAGGATATGATCGATGGCATCGACATCCAGGGTAGTGAGATGACCGTTTTGGAGTTGGTTAAGCGGTATCTTGCTACGAAGACGGGAGTCAAGCCTACCACCGAGGCGAATTATAAAACCATCGTCAACATTTTGAGTAAGGAAGCCTTTGCTCAGTTACCTATCAAGAAGATTCGCCATTCTGATGCGAAGCTGTTCTTGATCAAGCTGCAGAAGGAAGACGGTCGGAGCTATAGCAGCATCCATAGCATCCGAGGCGTTCTTCGGCCAGCCTTTGCTATGGCAGTAGAGGATGATTACATCCGCAAGAATCCGTTTGATTTTGAGTTGGTGAAGGTCATTATCAATGATTCGGTAACACGTGAAGCGATTGATAAGGATCAGATGAGAAAGTTTCTGGAATTTGTCAAAGCGGATAAGCACTTCTGCAAGTATTATGACGGTATGTATATTCTGTTCCATACCGGCCTGCGAATCTCTGAATTCGTGGGCCTGACTGTCAAGGACCTTGATATGAAGAACAAAACGATCCGCATTGACCATCAGCTTCAGCGCAAGAGCGATGGCACCAAGTACATTGAATCGACCAAGACAAATGCAGGTACAAGAATTCTTCCGATGGAAGATGATGTGTATGAGTGTTTCCAGAGAATTCTGGAGAATAGAAAACCTCCTTTGGTAGAACCAGTCATCGATGGCTACTCCGGCTTCCTGTTCTTCGACAAGAACGACAGACCGATGGTTGCGCTGCATTGGGAGAAATATATGCAGCACATTGTCGAGAAGTACAACAAGATCTGCCGCATCCAGATGCCCAAAGTAACCCCTCATGTATGCAGACACACCTTCTGTTCCAATATGGCAAAGTCCGGTATGAATCCGAAGCACCTGCAGTATATCATGGGGCATTCGGATATCAGCGTAACGCTGAATGTTTACACCCATGTGCAGTTCGATGACGCACAGGCAGAGCTGCTTCGAGTAACAGAAGCCTAAAACCCCCCGTTGGTACAGAGCATTTATTTACCAACGGATTTACCAATATTGCAGGAAAAAACATGAGAAAATACGGGAAGATCTGAGAAGATATCCCGAAAACAAAGAAACATGAAAATGCCGAAACATAAGCAATATTGGGCATTTGAGAAGAAATACAGCACTTTATGGAGATATAAGACGATGATAAAAATACTATTCGTGTGCCACGGCAATATCTGCCGCAGTCCTATGGCAGAATTTGTGATGAAAGATCTGGTGAAAAAGGCGGGGATGGCAGGTAAGTTCCACATTGCTTCCGCAGCAGTCAGCCGGGAGGAATTGGGCAATCCTGCCTATCCGCCTGCGCGGCGGGAGCTGGCGAAGCACGGTATCGCCTGTGACGGTCATGCTGCCCACCAGATCACTCAGAAAGAATATGAGCAGTATGATTACGTTTACTACATGGATCGTAGCAATGCATCCTATCTGCGCCATCTTTTGAAAGATACAAAGAAATGCTTCCCCCTGCTTAACCATGATGTGGCAGACCCGTGGTACACCGGCGATTTCACTGAAACATGGAATGATGTGGTGGAGGGCTGCACCCGTATTTTGGAGGAATTGCGATAATGGATATGGAAATTCTGGAAAGCCAACTGGCAGAACTGCCGTTGTACGGCTATTTCTTTATCGATCCGAAGGAGCTGGAGTTTTCTGAACGTATCCGCTGGATATGTGAGCATGAATGTCCCATGTGCGGCCGAACATGGGCATGTCCTCCCGCTGTGGGAACAGTTCAGCAGTGCAAGGAAAAGGTCTTAAGCCATAAAAACTGCCTGATGATCGCCACGATTGTTGAAGTAAACGACATTGCAGATATTAACGAAACCCTTGCCACCCGTCCTGAACACGAAGAAATTACAAACCAGGTGTGTAACCTGATGCGTGTACAGGGGATAGAACCCTATGTGCTGTCGACAGAGGCCTGCGCCATCTGCGAACGGTGTGCCTACCTGGATGGAGAGCCTTGCCGCCATCCGGAGCGGATGCACCCCTGCGTGGAAAGTCACGGGATCAACGTGATCCCTGTGCTGGAGAAAAACGGGGTCGAGTTCCAGTTTGGTGCCAATGTGGTTACTTGGGTTTCTCTGCTGTTCTATTGAGAAAAAGTCAGAAAAAGGCAATGCTTTTTTCTGACTTTTTTATTGACTTTTTAATCATATGTTTATACAATAAACATATGATTAAGTGAAAGAAGGAACGCCTATGACACAGCGGGAGCGGCAGATTTTGCAGCTGATTGAACATAACCCCATGATCTCCCAGCAGGAGCTGGCAGAACAGCTGGGTATAACCAGATCCTCTGTAGCGGTGCATATTTCTAATTTGATGGTCAAAGGCTATATTGCGGGGCGGGGCTATGTGCTGCGTTCCGGCAGCTATGTTGTGGTGGTCGGCGGTGTCAATGTGGATATCGGCGGAAAATCCTTTTCAAAGCTTGTTTCAGCGGATTCCAATCCCGGCATTGTCAAGCTTAGTCTTGGCGGGGTAGGCCGTAATATTGCCCACAACTTGAGCCTGCTGGGTACGGATGTGCGGCTGCTGACTGCATTTGGGGACGATGTGCATGGCCAGCGGGTGACAGCTTCCTGTGGGGAGTTAGGCATTGATGTCAGCCATGCCTGCCGCGCAGCGGGTGGAACGACCTCCACCTATCTCTACTTGACGGATACCAACGGTGAGATGGTGCTGGCGGTTTCTGATATGGAAATCTGCAAGAAAATCACGCCTGCATATTTGGCCTCCAATCTGGGACTGCTGCAAAATGCACAGCTGGTCATTGCTGACTGCAACATTCCGCAGGAATCCCTGATCTATCTGGCGGAAAACTGCACCTCGCCATTGTTCTGCGATCCGGTTTCCACTGCAAAAGCAGATAAGCTGCGCCCCATTCTTCATAAAATCCACACCCTGAAGCCAAACCGGCTGGAAGCGGAATTGCTGTCCGGCGTAAAAATCGAAACCGATGCGGACATGGCAAAAGCAGCGGACAAACTGCTGGAACTGGGTGTTCGCCGGCTGTTTATCAGTCTGGGTGCGGATGGTATGTATGCCGCTATGGACGATCAGCGGTTGCTGCTGTCCAATCTGCCGGGGCAGATGGTCAATACCACTGGCTGTGGTGACGCGGTCATGGCGGCCATCGGCTGGGCTTATCTGGAGGGTATGAATCTGGAGGAGACCGCCTTGGCTGGACTCGCAGCGGGCTCCATCGCTATGGAATCGGAGGAGACCATCAATCCAGCAATGAGCGCCACAGCAATCCATGCCCGCATGGGACGGTAAATTGATGACTATCGTACAGAATGGAGCGCGAAGCGCGAGCCTCCCCTGTGTAAGGGGAGGTGGTCAAAATCTTGGATTTTGACCGGAGGGGTTGTGGAAAACGGCAATCCCCCAGTCAAAAATCAGAGATTTTTGACAGCCCCCTTTACACAAGGGGGCCTTTGGGTGCGGTGCATAACTGTGAGATAAACTGAAATTTGAAAAACAAAAAATAATTAACATAAAGGAAAAGGTGACAATTATGATCATGAATAAGTATCTGGACGTCAATCCCGAAGTTGCTGCTGCCATCGCAGAGGGCCGCCCCGTTGTGGCTCTGGAATCCACCATTATCTCCCATGGTATGCCTTATCCCCAGAACGTAGAAACTGCTCTGGCTGTTGAGAAGATCATCCGTGAGCAGGGCGCAGTACCTGCAACCATCGCCATCATCGGTGGCCGCCTGAAGGCCGGTCTGACCGCTGAGGAGATTGAGTACTTCGGCAAGAAGGGGCAGGCCATCCACAAGGCATCCCGCCGCGATCTGGCTGTGCTGTGTGCCCGGGGTGAGGACGGTGCTACCACCGTTACCACTACCATGATCATTGCCCATATGGCCGGCATCAAGATTTTCGCCACCGGCGGCATCGGCGGCGTACACCGCGGCGCAGAAACCACCATGGACATCTCTGCCGATCTGGAAGAACTGGGTCAGACCCCTGTTATGGTTGTCTGCGCAGGTGCCAAATCCATTCTGGATCTGGGTCTGACGCTGGAATATCTGGAAACCAAGGGCGTGCCCGTTATTGGCTATGGCACCGGGGAACTGCCCGCATTCTATACCCGCCAGTCCGGCTTCGGCGTGGACTACCGCATCGACACGCCTGAAGAGCTGGCAGCAGCCTTCAAAGCAGGCCATGAGATGGGTCTGAAGTCCGGTATGCTGGTCTGCAATCCCATCCCTGAGGAATTTGCCATGCCCAAGGCTGTCATTGATCAGGCCATCGACCAGGCTATTGCCGAGAGCAATGCAAATGGCATCAAGGGCAAGGAAACTACCCCCTTCCTGCTGGCCCGGGTTGCCGAGCTGACCGGCGGCGACAGCCTCGCTTCCAACATCCGCCTGGTGTTCAACAACGCAAAGGTCGCAGCACAGACCGCCGCTGCCTATTGCAAAAACTAAATGCACAAGAAAAAAGCTCCGTCACACGACGGAGCTTTTTTGTATGTCAAATTGATGTTTGTCGTGCAGTTGGTTAATTGCTGATGGCTACCGACAACCACTGTCATTCCGAGGAGGCCTGAAAGGCCGACGTGGGAATCTCCCGGTACAATGTTTGTTTCTGCACTGCTTATCGATGCATAGAAGCAGGAGATTGCCACGTCGCGCTTCGCGCTCCTCGCAATGACATATCTGATGGTGCGGTGTAACAGCACGACAAACTGAAATTTGAACCTTTCAGGCGTTGAAGACGTACTTATCCAGCCGGTCAAAGGCTTCCTGAATGCGGCTCAGGGGGGAAGCCAGATTCATACGGATATGGTGCGCTCCGTAGAACTCGCGGCCATCCTGCACGGCAACGCCCACATCATGGCACATCTTCAAAACCTCGTCCATGGTCTTACCGTGCTTTTCACACCATGCAGTGCAATCCACAAAGAGCATGTAGGTGCCCTGGGGCTTGCTGACGGTGACACCCTCAAAATGGGTCTTGATATAATTGCAGGCAAAATCCACATTGCCGGTCAGAACCTGACGCAGCTCCTCCAGCCACTCATAGCCCTCTGGCTTGTAAGCGCCGATCAGAGCGTACATGCTCAGCACGTTCATGGCATTGGTGTGGGACAGACTGATCTCTTTATCCATGCGGTCTCTGAGCCAGCTGTTGTAAACGATGCTGTAGCTGCCCGCCAAACCTGCCAGATTGAAAGTCTTGCTGGGTGCATACATGGCAACGGTACGCATTTTTGCATCCTCGCTGACGGACTGGGTGGGGATGTGCTTGTAGCCCTCCAGTGTCAGATCGGACCAGATCTCGTCAGAGATGACGAAAACATCATGCTTCTTGTACAGCTCCATGGCCTGTTCGATCTCCCAACGCTCCCAGACGCGGCCACAGGGGTTGTGGGGAGAACAGAAAATGGCACAGTGAATCTTGTTCTCCACAATGCGCTTTTCCATATCCGCAAAGTCCATGCGCCAGATGCCCTCTTCGTCCAGAACCAGAGGGCTGTGAACCAGATTGTAGCCCAGATTTACCAGCGAATGGGTGAAGCCCACATAGGTGGGGGAGTGGACGAGGATGTTGTCACCTCTGGAGCAGAGCACATTTGCGGCAGCATTGACACCGCCCAGAACACCGTTGGCATAACCGATATGCTTCGGTTCCAGACCTTCTACACCGTTGTGATCCCGGTGCCACCGGATGATGGCATCGAAATATTCGCCGCGGGGACGGAAATAGCCATAGGCGGCATGCTGGGTGCGCTCAATGATGGACTGTGCAATGGTGGGAACCGTGGGGAAGTTCATGTCGGCAACCCACATGGGAATCACGTCAAAGCCCTCCTTGGGGCCGCCAATGAAGAAACCTGGGGTTCCGGGCAGATCAACGGCGATAGCATCCATGTTATGGCGATCCATCAGGGAAGTGAAATCATATTTCATAGTCAGCACTCCTAATCTGTTTTTGTCTATTATAAAAAAGACTGTCCCTCTTTTCAAGCTTTTGCAGAAAGAAAAACGGATGAAAACGTCTTCTTTTCAGATGTTGTGGAAGGAAAAGAGGAAAGAACGGTTCGCAATGCGAAATTGTAAATGTACCACACCACGATAACCGGAAATAAACAATATTTTTGCTGCAAAACGTAAAAACGCCCCTGTAAACAGTTCGTCTACAGGGGCACCACGGGGAACAACTATGAAGCTTTTGTTAAAATGGAGCTGCGCAGGATCAGAAGATGCCGAGCAGACCGCCAACAACAGCGACAGCGACTACAATGACCATTACCTTATAGCTGGGCATACCCTTCTTCAGCAGCTTGTAGCAGCCCAGAGTCAGAGCAAGAGGCAGCAGGCCGGGCAGCAGTGCATCGAAGAAGCTGGTCTGCAGGGAGAAAATGTTGTCAGCAGACAGAGGGATTGCAATTGCACACTTCAGGGTGACGTAGTTGCAGACCAGACCACCCAGAACAGCACAGCCCAGAACGCCGGCAGCAGTGATAACTTTCTTGATGATGCCGCTTTCCATCAGATCCAGAATGGCATCGCCGCCCTTTTCGTAGCCCAGCTTCAGCAGCCAGTAGCCGAAACCGTTATACAGAGCCAGGAACAGAACACTGTAGATGATGGGTGCGAAAACGTTGCCGTCTTTAGCCATGCCGATGAACACAGCCAGCAGCAGGGGAATCACAACGGCCTGCCACAGGGTGTCGCCAACACCGGCGATGGGTCCCATCAGGCCGGTCTTGATGGAGGAGAATGCATCGTCGTCCAGCTCGGCACCGTTCTTCTTCTGCTCTTCCATAGCGGCAACCAGACCGATGACACAGGAACCGGTGGCATTTTCGGTGTTGAAGAATTCCATGCTTCTGAACATGGCAGCCTTACGGCCTTCGGGATCGTCCTTGTACAGCTTGCTGATGATGGGGGACATGGAATGCAGGAAGCCGATGCCCTGCATACGTTCGTAGTTATAGCAGGACTGGAAGTAGTACATCCAGTTCCACCATGCACGGTTCAGATCCTTCTTATCCAGCAGGTGTGACTTCTGTTCAGCAGGCTTGGTGCTGAAAACGTCGCCGAAGTCTTCGCCCTTGAAGGTGGTCAGTATTGCAACGCACAGGAAAATCAGAGCCAGAGGCAGGGTGCCCAGACCCAGATATGCAGTCAGGAAGAAGCCCAGGAAGAAGTAGATCTTAGCCTGTCCCTTGAAGATGGACAGCAGCATCATACCGATACCAACAGCGGGCAGCATGCCACCGATGGTGCTCAGGATGCCCAGGAACTTGCCGCTGAGGGCATTAATCACAACAGCGACCAGATCTGCACCGAAGTATGCAGCAATGAAACAGGGGATTGCAGTCATTGCGAAGAGAACTGCCTGAGGCAGCAGAATGTTGACGATCCAGACCTTTTCAGGCTTGCCTTCTTCGGCATACTTCTCAGCAATGCGGACGAAAGCAGAATCGATGGTCAGACGGCCGACCCAAACGAGAGAACCGATCAGACCCAGAGGAACAGCAATGGCAAGAGCTGCATTGGTGTCAATACCGCTGGAAATAGCCAGTGCAGTACCCAGAATGCCGGCCAGAGACATATCGGCAGGCATTGCGCCACCGGCACTGATGAAGCCAATGTACATCAGGTTAATGGTTGCACCGATGATCGTACCCTGAACAGGATCGCCCAGAATAATACCAACGATCAGACCGGAAACCATAGGACGGTACAGGGTTGCGTAGTTACCCAAACCGCCGCCGGGCCAGGGACTGTTTGCGAAGTAGTAAACAATGGAGATCAGAATTGCTTGGATCAGTGTCATGATTTAACCCTCCCACAATAATTTATTCGCGTTGACCGGAAGCTCGCGGGGAACCAGCTGATATTGAATGTCGATACCCATACCGACCAAACGCTTCATACATTCAACTTCTTCTACGGAGGCGGAAACGTTCTTGTTGAAGCGCTTCCGGCCGGCCTTCATGCCCATGCCGCCGAGGATGATTTTCTTGATATCGACACCCGCAGCGATAAGCTGCTCCATAACGCCGGGAACTTTTGTCAGCAGGATGATCCGCTCCCTGGGATCGCCGTCTTCCAGTAAGTAGGCAGCCATGGCTTCCACAGTGCCGATTTCCACGGTGATGTCGTGGGGAGCTGCGGCGCGCAGCAGTCGCTGGGTAAAGGTGTCCTTCGTCAGGGGATCGTCTGCGATGACAATTTTGGTAGCGCTGGTAGTTTTGGTCCATGCAGTGGCGATCTGTCCGTGAATCAGACGGTCATCAATGCGGGCCAGCACGATGTTTCTCATTGGGGTTGCGCCTCCTTTTGTTTTTTATTCATCTCCCAGCTGTGCCAGGAAAGCGTTGACATCCAGCATGGTTTCGGAAAAACCTGCCTGCAGGTCTGCGGCGATCTCCTCGGTGGAGGCAAATTCGCTGCTGAGCAGTGCTTCGATCACCATGGCAAGGTTTACGCCGCTGATATGACGAAAAGCTCTGTGTTCCATCATAGAGCAGACGACATTGAAAGGGGTTCCGGAGCGGATATCCGTTAGAACAAGAATGTCTTCTCCTGCCCAGCTATCCAGTGTTGCTTCCAGCCGCTCCTTCAGGGATTCGGGGCTGTCTTCTTCATACAGGCAGTGCGTTACTGCATCGGGCTGGGAGCCGCAGATCATTTCTGCACTGCGCAGCAGAGCTTTGGAAAGCTCTCCGTGGGATACAAGCATAACGCGATACATAGTAATTCCTCCTTATGGATTCTGAAGACGATCCAGCATGGCTTGTGCGGTTTCCGGATCGGTAATGAGAATATTATAAAAACGGTTTCGTGCAGCGGCAAGAAGACCGTCCACCTTTTGGGAACCGCCTGCGGCGCAGATTACGGTATCAATATTGCGAATGGCACAGGGAGGCAGGGAGGTTTGCTGAAAATGGGCGCTGGTATCCAGAATGGAACCGTCACGGAAAAAGAAGTGCGCCAGAATATCTCCGACAGCGTCGCTTTGTTCTACAAGGCGGAGGTATTCTTTGTTGCCGGCAGCCAGTGCGGTCAGACCAACGCCCGGGCAATCGCCCAGACCGATAATGGCGGTATCCAGACTTTCCCATTGGTGTTGAAGCCGCAGGTAACTGTCCAGCGTGAAACCGTCCATCTTTACATGGGTTTCGCGGATGGCCGGCACATTGGTGAATTTGCTGCTGCCCTCAAACCGTTCTGCGAAATGGTTTACGATCACATTGGTTTGGAAGTAAGGGTTGTCTTCGCCTGTGATTCCTACCAGCGGTACAAAGGAAAGCCTTCTGCCGGTTGGACCTGTGGATAGGAACTTTGAGGTTTCATACACAGTACGACCCCAGCCGATACCCACGTTACGGCTGTTTGCCAGAAGCTCCGGCATTGCGTTTGCTGCGGTTTGGGCAATAGCCTGCGAGATGCTATGCTGATCCATCTGCTTTGGCATGGAGGAGAGCAGGACTTTACGCAGGTTCAATTTGTCGCGCAACTGCTCGCATAAGAGGTGCTGGCAGACATGCTCGGGGAATTCTACACGGATATGTACGATTCCGCATTCTTTGGCTTTCGCCAAAAGGCGCGATACATGGGGACGGGAGATGTTTTCCCGTTTTGCAATCTGATCCTGGGTTTGACCCTGGCAATAGTAGGCCTGGGCGATTCTATACAATAATACATAGTCTGTATCGTTTTTCATCGCTACCCTCCATATGTACATTTGTGCACGCGACCGACTGCTATGTACCTATTATAAGGGGTAAATAAAGCAGGGTCAATACAAATTGAATGCACATTTGTACATATTTTGTTGAAAATAAATAAAGCTTGCCGTTTTCTCTGAAAAATAATGCGCATATGTACATCCTGCGCCTGCTTTTTTACTATGCAGGGGATTTCTGTTCCTGCGAAAGAACGATCATAGCTTTGGAAAAAGGACGGGCAGAGGCGAATAGAGTGGGAAGTGGAGGTGAGGTCAATTGACCGCCGCATTATGGCTTGTACTCAGCAGCCTGCTTTATTCCCTGCAGCTGCAAACCGGCAGTTTTCCACGCCCGCTGACCGCTGAGGAGGAACGGGACTATCTTCAGCGCAGCGCAGCGGGCGATCTGGAAGCCCGCAATATTCTCATCGAACGAAATTTGCGTCTGGTTGTGCATATCATGAAGAAGTATTGATGCGCGGGCAAACTCCCTCTGGCGGACACTTGGTGAACTTCTGTCCGCTGACTATAGCCATCATACAAAAATCTGCTATGCAGCCATGTTAATTGCGTGAGCGGACAAGCTATGGCTCGGTTTGCCTTGATTGGTGAACCGGGCCTTTTCTGTTTGAAAGTATTGCTTGAGGCCTGCCGTCGAATACAGTATAATTATGGAAAGCATGATTATATATCGAAGGAGGTGAAACGTATGGGAAAGTACACAGATGATGAGATTCGCAGCATGAAAAAGATTACAGTAAAAATTGCAGCCGATTATCTGGGAATATCTCCTATGATGGTGTCCTTGGGTATGCGGAATAATCTATTGCCTATTGGTTTTGCAACCAAGGACGAAGAGTCTTATGGTGACTATGGCTGGACTTATGCCATTGTGCCGGAAAGACTGATTGCCTACAACCATGGCAAGATCAACGAGGTACAGGTTGAGCGGATTGAGGACAATCTGCAGAAAATCGTCAACAGTTTCGAGGAAATGAAACGTGACCTGGTTTTTCTATTAAAAGAAAGCGAAGAATCGGAGGGATAACTTATTTCGAAGAACTAATTCATCCACCACAGGAGATAATTCCTGTTGCAGAAAATACACAACCGGAGGAGGAATCAGACATGGCAGTTCGCCCTGCTATCAAATTGACGCGAAAGCAAATCTATGATGAAATATGGTCTGTGGCTGTCTCCGGTATGGCATTGAAGTACAGCATACCTTATTCATCTCTGATGAAGCAAATAAAGGATGCCAATATTCCGGTGCCACCATCTGGCTATTGGACCAAGAAGGAGTTCAACAAGGAAACCACGATGACTCCACTGCCGGGTGATCCGGATGAAGTGATAGCACTTTATAAGAGCAGTGCAACAGCAACCAGAATGCAAAAGAACGGAAGTCAAGAGGCTGAATCCAAGGAAACAACAGGTGAAGAACAAAAACCGGTTGTAATACCGGAAGCAGAGAAGAAAGTAGAAACAAAGAAACAGCGGGAGAAACAAACCGAACCCAAAACAAAGGCATCTCTTTCACCGTCAGAACCTCCAGCGGCACTTGGGGAGCCGGAAGTCCAGGAAAGCTGGGGTGGCAGAACGAGAAATATTTATCACCGCGAAGTGCTGTATAAGGAAGTCTGGCAGTATCCGGTTGTGGAAGTGGCAAAGAAATATGCTGTTTCCGATGTGACTATCCATAAAATCTGCCGGTCTCTTGATATTCCTACACCGCCGCCTGGATACTGGGCGAAGCTCCGTGCAGGAAAGGATGTCAGTATCCCACCTTTGCCTAAAAGCGACAGTAGGGATGTCATTACCGGATCGCGCACACAAAAAATCTATACGCCCAGTACGGAAGAGCAGATTCAGCACCTGTCAGAAGAAGACAGAACAGCGGTTATGGCGGTAGCTTCCCAAATTGTCATGGTAGATGAGCAGGAGAAAATGAACCCGAAGGTTGCTGCTTGCTATAAAAAGGCAAAAGCAGGGCAGACAACGGAAATCCTGGACTCCATCGCCAAGGAGACTTTACCGCGTGCCGTCAAGATTTTGGATACGCTTGTGAAAACAGCGCTACCGCTGGGAATAGAAGTAGACGATAAACTCCGGTTTTCCATAGGTAAAGATTCCGTGTCGCTGCGTTTTTCCGAATCCACCACAGAAGTGCCGCACCAGTTGACCAAAGAGGAGAAAATGGCACTTCTGGAATACGAAGATGCGAAGAAGCATAAGCGCTGGGCCAGAGAACCCCAAATCCGGAAGTATGACCACATTTACAATGGAACACTGAGTTTGGGAATCAATGATAAGCGAAGATTCAGGGACAGCAAAGCTGGTTTGGTAGAAGAGAGATTAGGGGAAGCACTTATAGCGATTTTCTACTGCATTAATGAAGTGAAGCTGGCAAGAGAAGAACGCGAAGAAGCAGAACGCAAACGCGAGGAGGAAAGGCTCCGTCAGGAAGAGATCAGAAAGCGCTATAATGAAGAGGTTGCAAAGACAAATGCCCTAATAAATCAGGCCAATGATTTTGAGCTCGCTACCAAAATTCGGGCAATGGTAGCTGCGGCAGAAGCTAACGGTTCTGCCAGTGAGGAATGGATTGCTTGGGCAAAAGCAAAAGCAGATTGGTATGATCCGCTTGTTGCGGCGACCGATGAGTATTTTGGCAAACGGAATCACAAGGAGGCTCCGGACAAGAAAGAGCCGCGTGAACGTTGGTCCGGCTACCGTTGGTAAAATGTAAAAAAGTGAGGCTCCAGTGTGTCAGACGATATACTGGAGCTTTCACATGTTCGACTAATTTATTCCGGAGCGGTAAAATTATGGTACAAACCAATCAAAGGAGGCTTGACTATGAATATCAATTACATTCGCTCCGGGGATTACTTCATCCCGGATTTGAAGCTAACCGAGGAACCCCGTCCCATCGGCAAATGGGGCCGTATGCACCGGGATTATCTCAAGGAACACCACCCCATCCGGTTCAACAACTTGGTTCTGTCGGGCAATCTCTGGACATACCTTGCCGACCTGAACGAGCAGGCCCAACAGCGCATGGAAACCCTGATTGTCCACATGCAATCTACAGAGGGCATCACGGAAGCATTAAAAGCTGCCGACCCCATGTGCTGGACTCAGCGAATGAACAACATCACCGCCAGAGCGGAAGAAATCATCCGGGAGGAGCTGATCTTCAATGGATAACATTGCCCAGCGGCTGAAAGCCTATATCGATGCACATCCCTTTGACCCCGGCGACAGCGACTATGAAACCGTCCTGGATCAACTCTACCAAGTCTATCAGGAATCCCATGAATCCGACCCACCGGACATCCGGGACCACTTCCGGGAACTGGATGACCTGCTGCGACATTTGCCATTGGAAGATAATAATACCGTCTTTAACCTCTGTTGCAGCCTCTGTACCGCCTACGAGCATAAAGCATTCCTGGACGGCCTACAATACGGGGCACATCTGATGTCTGAGTTGCTCCGGAAAGAAGCTTGATGAATGGCTGCAATACCATAATATTTATTGGTTAAATATCACCTATAAATTTATAGGTTGACTTTCCGCTGCTACGGGATATAATAGTAGCAAAGGAAGGTGTTCTTTATGCAGCTTGATACTAAAATGATCGTATCCGTTTCCGAAGCAAACAAAAACTTCTCACGTGTTGCACGCACGGCAGATGCCAATGGCCGCGCTGTGATTTTCAAGAACAATAAACCCAAGTATTTAATGATCGATCTGGAACAGGAATCGCTGATCTACGATCTGACAGATGATGAAAAGCTGGAAATTGCCTCCAAGCGAATTTTGAAACAGTATAAACCTGCTTTTGAGGAGCTTGCTAAATGATTAAGTTTTCGAAAGACAAGGTGCTCCTTCTCCACCAGCTGATCGCCGAAGAAACCGGCGGCAGCATCGGTGTGCGGGATGAGGGACTGCTGGAATCCGCTTTGGAAGCAGCATTCTCAACCTTTGGCGGACAGGAGCTATATCCCACAAAAGAAGAAAAAGGTGCCCGTATTGGATTCAATCTGATTTCCAACCATGCCTTTGTGGATGGAAACAAGAGAATCGGTATGCATGTCATGCTGACCTTTTTGCTGGTCAACGGCATTCGTTTGAACTGTTCAAATGAAGACGTTGTGGAAGCAGGACTAGGTGTGGCATCCGGTGCCATGGGCTATGAAGAATTGCTGCAGTGGATCAGAATCCACAGAGAAAGCTAAGACCAAACATCTGAACAGGACGCAGGATTGGTAGTGGATCGATTCTGTGTCCTGTTTTTCTTTGCATGGGGATTATGCGGACACCCGCCTATTTTGACAAAGAGAGGAATGATTAGATAATGAGAAACAGATTCAAAAACACTCTATACACTGTTGAGGACATTAAGTACCTGAACGGGCGGTGGCAATATGTTCAGAGCGAAGATGGAACTCTATTCTCCGGCCCATATCGGACCAAAATCAAACCGGAAGATCTTCCGGAATGGTATGTGTACGGGCGGTACTACAAGCGGTTCGGGTATATGTCCACCAAAGGCATCACCGACCTGCTTTATATTCCCTGCCGCTTCAGTAATCACTATTTGAAGGATGATTGCCTGCTGATATCCTATGGCGGAAAAATCCGGGAAGCTGAAATTCCCGAAGGAGGAACAATTTCCGAACGGTATGAAGGATGGGATGAACGGGTCTGGGGCAGCGAGATCGTTAGCATCCTGAAGGGTGCCAGAAGATACTCCGGCTATGATATTGAACCCTTCATCCAAAAACTGAAATGGAAAAAGGAATGGCTTCAGAAAGAATACCCGGACGAATTTGGTCCTGATCGGTGGAGCATTGATGTAGACCGGATGTTTTCCGATGAGGAATAAAAAGAACAATTTATAGTGGTGAGCAAAATGCATCGGCGATTTGGAATCCAAAAGAGCCGCGGATGCAGAAGCGCGTACTAATTAGGCACCGTCACGAAACGGACTGTGCCAAGGCTGGAACTGTGGAAAAACAAACAGAGATAGTGAA
>JAFYLN010000170.1 GCA_017537045.1 Oscillospiraceae bacterium
CTCGCATTGGATTTCGGCGAATTCGTAACATTGTACCGCCGGGCGTGTTGCAGAGCGCAGCGAATTAAAATAGGTCGATTGCCGGTGGCAATCGCACAATAATTCATGGGTCGCCGCCCCTACGATAGAATTGATAGACAGTACGATAAACTGAAATTTGCATACCGTCTCCGATGTAAAAAGGGTGTGTTTGCAACACGCCCTTTTCTTTATCCGATTGCTGCTGTGACGAGGATCCCCAGATTATCGCGGTATATCTCTTCAAACTGCTCCAGCGGCAGGGGATTCATGCCGCTGCCCACTTCGATCGTATAGCCCGGGCGGCGGAAGGTCTTGATGAACCAGTCCTTATAGCCCGCATAGCTGGACACCTCCGCCGGTTCCGTCAGGGTGTAACCGCTCACTGCCGCAAGCTGCTGTCCCAGCTCCTCTGCACCGGGAATTTCAATGTCATCAAACTGCCAGTAAATTTCTTTCCCCTGGGCGTGGTAGGCCAGGATCAGATCCGGATCGATGTACTCGGTGTAGCCTGCCAGCGCGCGGCTCTCCTTCTGGTCTAAGGGTGAGCGGCCTACAAAATCCCGAGGCCCGGGCCGGGTATAGCCCTGTAAAAATTTGATTTCCCTTGCCCGCAGCCATCCTGCAGGATATTGCAGATTCAAATCTACACCCAGAAGGTTTGCTTTCCAGCCCTCCGGAAAGGGGATGCCCGGGTAATTTTCTGCCAGACGTGCCGCAGTTTCATACTGTCCTTCTCCCGGACGGATCGCGCCGGTGACCAGATCAACACCATCAGGGTCTACCATGGGCACCATATAGATCGTAGCTGTATCAGCCAACATTTTTGCATCAATGCCAAAAATAGTCGTTCCGTTTTGGATGGCCTGTGCAAATTCCTCGGCAAATTTCAGCAGAATAGGCGTTGTGATCCACTCATTGGCATGGTGGGCTGCGCTGTAGATCACTTTCCGCTTCCCTTTTCCGATCACCAGTGTCCGGATTTTTCTTCCGAATGCTGTTTCCGTCAGCAGCTCGGAACGAAGGAAAGGATATTTTTTTACAAGCTCCATGATAGTCTGGTTACACATTTCGGATGTTTGCGGTACATCGGTTTTCACAATTGCCAAAAAAATCGCCTCCGGTTATCCTATGCACGCGCTGCGGATATGTGCAGGAGGGTTTTAAATTGATGTTTGTCGCACCATATAGCGTGGATCATGTAGGGGCGACCATTGGTCGCCCGCGCAGTAAAATGTTACGATTTCGCCGAAAACCAATGCGAATACGTTAAATTCTACCGCACGGGCGGCGGATCGCCGCCCCTACGATAGCATCGATAGACAGTACGATAAACTGAAATTTGAGCTATCCGGGCAAAAAATCACCGGAGCAGGGATTACCTGCTCCGGTGATTCTTTTTACTTCTTTGCTTCGTGCTCGCAGTAGATGCAGCGGTAGGTCTTCTTGGCGGGATCGGTCAGCTTGAACTCATGGACGATCTCCTGCTCCACGGATGTGATGCAGCGGGGGTTCTTGCACTTGATGACACCCACCACGCGCTCAGGCAGGGCAACCTTGCGGCGCTCTGCAACTTTGCTGTCGCGGATCACGTTGACGGTGATACCGGGATCCAGATAACCCAGAACATCCAGATCCAGATCCAGCAGCGTACCAATCTTGATGATGTCCTTCTTGCCCAGCTTACCGCTGTCTGCGTTCTTGATCATGGCAACGGTGCAGTCCAGTTCGCCCAGATGCAGGACATTGTAGATGTCCATAGCCTTGCCTGCGGTAATGTGGTCGAGGACAATACCGTCCTTAATTTGTCCGATAATCATACGTTAACCTCCAGCATTTTCAGAATCAGGGCCATGCGGATGAACATACCGTTCTTGGCCTGGGGGAAATAAGCAGCTCTGGGATCGTCGTCCACAGTAACGGAAATCTCATTGACACGGGGCAGGGGGTGCATGACGATCATGTCCTTCTTGGCGGGCTCCAGCTTGTCAGGAGTCAGGATATAGGTGTCCTTCAGGCGGATATAGTCAGCCTCGTTGAAGAAGCGCTCCTTCTGAACGCGGGTCATATACAGAACATCCAACTCGGGCATGACTTCTTCCATGGTGGCAACTTCCTTGTACTCGATGCCACGGCTTTCCAGCTCATCCTCAATGATGTAGCGGGGGAAGCGCAGTTCCTCAGGTGCGATAAAGACGAACTTGATGCCGGTATAACGGGCCATGGCTGCAACCAGAGAGTGGACAGTACGGCCGAACTTCAGGTCACCGCACAGGCCGATGGTCAGACCCTCGAAGGTGTGCTTGCTGCGCCAGATGGTCAGCAGGTCAGTCAGGGTCTGGGTGGGGTGGTTGTGGGCACCGTCACCTGCGTTGATGATGGGTACGCCTGCACGGCGGGCAGCCACAACGGGAGCGCCTTCCTTGGGATGGCGCATGACAATAATATCTGCATAGCAGCCAACGGTCTGCACGGTATCGGACAGGCTCTCACCCTTGGCGGTGGAAGAGGAACCGGCCTCACTGAAGCCGATGACGCTGCCGCCCAAACGGTGCATCGCAGCCTCGAAGCTCAGGCGGGTACGGGTAGAGGGCTCGAAGAACAGGGCAGCCAGCAGCTTGTGGTTGCAGGCATCCTGATACTTGGCAGGATTTGCAATAATGTCTTCAGCTGTTGCGATCAGCTCGTCGATCTCTTCCAGAGAGAGATCAGTAATGTTCATCAGATTCTTCATTATTTCGCTCCATTCACACTCAGATAGTTTTTGATACGGGTAACATTCTCTTCGTTTGCGGGGTCTTCTTCCAGATATTCGATAATGTCATAGACATCAACGACAGAGTAAACGGGGAAACCGAACTGCTCTTCGATTTCCTGCATGGCGCCCTTCTCAGTCTGACCCTTTTCCTTGCGGTCGACCATGATGAAGGTTGCAATAACTTTGGTATCCTTCAGGTGGCTCAGGATATCCATGGACTCGCGGATGGCAGTGCCAGCGGTAATAACATCTTCAATGATGACGATCTCTTCGCCGGACTGGGGCACATAGCCGACGAAGGTGCCGCCTTCGCCATGATCCTTAACTTCCTTGCGGTTGAAGAAGAAGGGCACGTTCAGGCCGTTCTTGCTGAGGGCAACGGCTGCTGAGACGGACAGAGAAATGCCCTTGTAGGCAGGGCCGTACAGAACGGTCTGCTTCTTGCCCAGCTTTTCAAAGTAGGCCTTGGCATAGAACTCACCGACCTTGGTGATCTGGTCGCCAGTCTTGATCATGCCGGCATTGACGAAGTAGGGGATCTTCCGGCCGGACTTGGCGGTGAAGTCACCGAACTTCAGAACGCCTGCTTCCTGTAGGAATTCGATAAACTCTCTCTTGTAAGCTTCCATGGTTCTATCTCCTTTATATTCATTGGTATCGCACAGCCTCCCCCTGCCTCTCCCTCTGGGAGAGGTGCCCAGTGCGCACACTGGGCGGAGAGGGTACCCTCTCAGTCAGCCCTTTGGGCTGCCAGTTCTCCCGAAGGGAGAGCCAAGGTTTAGTCACAAAACTCTGCCACGCAGCGCTCGTAAGCAGCCACGGGATCAACTGCGGCGGTGATGGGACGGCCGACGACGATGTAGTCGGAGCCGATGGCCTTGGCAGCAGCGGGGGTCATGACGCGCTTCTGGTCGCCCACATCGCCGTCGGCGAAGCGGACACCGGGCGTGATAGTCAGGAAATTCTTACCGCACTTGTCGTGAACCTTACCTGCTTCCAGAGGGGAGCAGACAATACCGTCCAGACCGGATTCCTCGGCGCACTTGGCGTAGTGCATGACCACTTCGTCGATGGGGGCGTGGATCATCAGGTCATTCTCCATGCTTTCCTGATCGGTGGAGGTCAGCTGGGTAACGGCAATCAGCAGGGGACGGGTGCCGTCGGGGCGGGTCAGACCTTCCAGAGCAGCCTTCATCATATTCTTGGTGCCGGCAGCGTGGAGGTTGGTGATATCCACATCCAAATTGGAGAGGACGGCCATAGCCTTTTTGACGGTGTTGGGAATGTCATGCAGCTTCAGATCCAGAAAGATCTTGTGGCCGCGAGCCTTGATCTCCCTGACGATGGCAGGACCCTCTGCATAGTACAGCTCCATACCGATCTTCAGAAAAGGCTTGCGCTCACAACCGGCAAACTTGTCCAGGAATGCAAAGGTTGCTTCTGCGGAAGCAAAATCACATGCTACAATTACGTCTTTACCCATTACTTTACGCCTCCAATAATTTCATTCAAAGATTCAATTCTATACTTAGCCATGACCTCCGGCAGTTCCCGGATAATGTCGCGGCAGATATACGGATTTACAAGGTTTGCGGCACCGATCTCCACAGCAGTTGCGCCGGCCAGCATCATTTCAATAACATCCTCGGCACTGCTGACACCACCCATACCGATGACCGGGATATTCACTGCGTGAGCCACCTGATAGACCATGCGCACTGCCACAGGGAAGATGCCGGGACCGGAGTAGCCACCCATGGTATTGGCAATGATGGACTTGCGGGTTCTCAGGTTGATGCGCATGCCCAGCATGGTATTGATCAGGCTGATGCCATCGGCACCGGCCTCTTCGCAGGCCTTGGCGATGGCTACGATGTCGGTGACATTAGGAGAAAGCTTGATGATGACGGGCTTTGTGGTGACAGCCTTGACGGCACGGGTCACCTCGGCAGCCGCTTCCGGCTGGGTGCCGAAGCTCATGCCGCCGCCGTGGACATTGGGGCAGGAAACGTTGACTTCCAGCCAGCCAACCTGTTCTTCTTTGTCAAGCTTTTCGCAGGTGTATGCATAGTCTTCCACGGAGAAGCCGGAGACATTGGCCATGACCGGCTTGTGGAAAACTCTTTTCAGCTTTGGCAATTCCTCAGCAATGACCTTTTCCACACCGGGATTCTGCAGGCCGACTGCATTGATCATGCCACCTGGGCATTCTGCGATGCGGGGGGTGGGGTTGCCAAACCGGGGATCCTTTGTGGTACCCTTGAAGGAGAAGGTGCCCAACTCATTGATATCATAGAGTTCTGCAAATTCATAGCCGAAGCCGAAGGTGCCGGAGGCAGGGATGATGGGGTTGTCCAGTTCAATGCCGCACAGATTTACCTTTAAGCTTCCCATAAGATCTCCTCCTTCTTCATAACGGGTCCTTCCTTGCAGATGCGCTTGTAACCGGTCAGGGTCTTGCAGGAGCAGCCCATGCATGCGCCGAAGCCGCAGCCCATGCGTTCTTCGAAGCTCATCTGGCCGGAGGTAGAAGTTGCTTTGTACACAGCCTTCAGCATGGGCTCGGGGCCGCAGGTGTAGAAGTAAGTGTAGGTTTCAGGCAGGGCGTTGGTGACAAAGCCCTTGACACCGTAAGAGCCGTCCACGGTGGTCACGACCACATTGCAGCCCAGTGCCTTGAATTCTTCCTCATAGAAGATTTCAGAAGCTGTGTTGAAGCCCAGAATGACGGTTGCCTTGATACCCATTTCTGCCAGACGCTTGGCTGCGCCGTACATAGGAGGCACACCCACACCGCCGCCGATGAGGACAGGATGCTCCCCTGCCAGAGACAGGTCGTAACCGTTTCCGAGGCCGGTAAGGATATCCAGTATCTCGCCTTCCTTCATGCCGGACATCTGCTCGGTGCCGTGGCCAACCACCTTATAGACGATGGTAAGGGTCTCTTCATTCCAGTCGCAGACGGAAATGGGACGGCGAAGGAATTTGCCAGAGAGCTGAATATTGACGAACTGGCCAGATGCGGTGATGGTGCCAGTTTCACCCTCCAGAACCATACGGTAAACATCGCGGGTCAAGGGCTTGTTTTCAACAATTGTAAAGATGCTCTGTTTCATATCATACCTCTTCTTTGTAAACGACCTTGCCGTCGCAGACCGTTGCCTTACAGCGTCCGTTGACTTTCCAGCCGTTGAAGGTGGTTGCCTTACCCATGGAAACAAATTCCGCAGGATCGATCTCATATTCAGCTTCCAGATCCCAAATCGTAAAGTCCTTGCCGAGGGGAATACGGAAGCGCTTGCGGGGTGCATCCACCATGACTTCCATGAGCCGCTCCATGGTCATGATGCCGGGCTTGACCAGATAGGTGTACATAATTGGGAATGCAGTCTCCAGACCAACGATGCCAAAGACGCTTTTTTCCAGCCCCCTGCTCTTTTCTTCTGCGCTGTGGGGAGCGTGGTCGGTTGCCAGCATGTCGATGGTACCATCGAGGATGCCTTCCAGCAGCGCCTTGCGATCCTCCTCGCTACGGATGGGAGGATTCATTTTGAACTGTCCATTTTCCTGCAGCATCATGTCGTTCATCACGAGGTAATGGGGACCGGTCTCGCAGGTGATATCAAGGCCTTCTGCCTTGGCTTTGCGGATGATGTCCACACTTTCCTTGGTGGAGATGTGGCAGACGTGATAGGCGCAGCCGGTTTCCCGGATCAGCTCAATATCCCGGGCGATCTGTACCCATTCGGACTCGGAGCAGATGCCACGGTGGCCGTGACGCTTTGCATACTCGCCATCGTGGATATAACCGCCGCGCAGCAGGTCATTGACCTCACAGTGGGCAACGATCATTTTGCCCTGTGCCTTTGCACGCAGCATAGCTTCCTTCATCATTTCATCCCGCTGGACGCCCCGGCCGTCGTCGGAGAAGCCACACACAAAGGGCGACATGCCTTCGATATCCGCAAGAACCTCACCCTTTTCGCCCACAGTGATGGCACCGTAGGGGTAGACATGGATACAGGCATCCCGTTCAATGATGGCGCGCTGCAGGTTCAGATGCTCCACGCTGTCCGGCACCGGATTCAGGTTGGGCATGGTACACACTGCGGTATAGCCGCCCCGTGCAGCGGAGAGAGACCCGGTTTTAATGGTCTCCTTATAAGAAAAACCCGGCTCTCTGAAATGTACGTGTACATCACAAAAGCCGGGAAAAACAGTGTATTTAGAAACGTCAAAACGGGACAGTTCAGAAGAAAATACCACATCCGCAATAGAAAAACCGGATTCCTTAGCCAATGCAGTTTCAAAAAACTTCGCCTTCATCTGTCTTTCTCCTTTCTGATGTCATAAAAAAGTCTTGCCGCTGCCGGCAAGACGCATGGAAACCGCGCTTAACCGTTCTGCGGAGCGACTTCAGTCTTCATTCTGATAGATTCTAACACAGAATTTGTATTTTGTCAACCGGGGCAACTATTTTTTCCTGTTTTTGTCAGATGCGACAATCCCGACACCATCCATAGCGGACAGTATCGGGATTTTTGCTTACTTTAACGTGCCGCTGCTGTTCAGAATCAAGGTACTGTACAGGAAGAGCACATCCTGATTACGGAAAGTCAGGTAGTTTTCCAGCAGGTCAGCAGCAATATAGCGGGTATCCACCACAGTGACGGTTGCATAATCTTTTACCAGAAGCGGGATCAGGCTGCTTCCGAAAGAATCGCGGAAAACGACCAGTTCCCGTTCTGTGGATGCTGCAGGATTGGTAATCTGAAGCAGCGCTGATGCACCGGAGAGATAGATATCATACAGGTCACGGCTTTGGAGCTTTTCCATATCGTAGATGGCGGTGGTTTTCCCGTTTTCGTAATGATACACCGTACAATCAGCCAACAGGCCGTTTTCAAGATAATACATGGTTTCAGGTTCCATCGGAAGAGCCGCCTGTCCGTAATAGACACCATAGAAAGGACGTTCCACCTGCTTACGTGTCAGTTCTTCTTCTGTGAAAAATCCGGTTCCCATAGTCTCACACAGCCGCTGTGCAACTGCGGCCAGGCTTTCCTGCCGCCAGTGGGTATCGGTGCGGTAATAGTCCGCAGCCGTCAGCAGGTCGGACACGTCCACGAATTCGGCCCAGTCCATACCGGCTTCTACCATACTGAAAAGCTCCTGATAATCCATAGTGGGATAACCATTTGCCGCAGCAAGGTACATTCCCTTGTCCGGCGCAATGGACACAAAAGCTTTGCAGGATGTATTCTGCAGGTACTTCTCGTAAATGTGGTTGAATTTTTCCAGCGCACCGGAAACAGAGTTTTCATTCAAAGGGTACTCCAGTTTGGCTGCGTAGCCGTCTGCAACATAGATATCATTGTTGTCGCCCTGCTGCAGCACGTTGTAATGAAAGCGCGCTTTCAACTGCCGGAATGCATCCCGCAGTGGAAACTGGTCCAGGGTGAAATCTTCAAAGCTGCTCATGAATTTGCCGCTCAGAATGGAATCGGCTGTGATTTCCGGCATCTGTGCCAGTTTACGGCGTTCGGATTCGGAAATATCGTGGATCGGACCGAACCATGCGCCCAGAACCAGCATCAGCCACAATGCAGCTAAGGCAGCAAAACCAAAAATTCTTACTTTTTTCATAATCTTCGCCACCTCCTTAGAAACGGAAATACAGGAAGGGGTTGAACGACCCATCTACCAGATAGGCTGTACAAGTCAGCAGCAGAGCAATCAACGCCAAAGGTTCCAGAACTGCAGCCGCCTTTTCAGGGATGCGGGATGCAGCCATTTTAGGCAGCGGTGTTGCACCAACAATGCTGATTACAAATACCACCGCATAGCTTCGAAGATAATAGAGGGTTTCCTGTGTAGTCAGAGGCAGTCCACCGATCAGCCCTGCGATATCCTGCACCGCTTGCTGGAGGTTCTGCGCATTAAAGAGGACAAAGCTCAGCATGACAGTCAGCAATACGTAGGTATGCCGGAGAAGCACCGGCAGTTTTTGCAAATCCGGCCGCCATTTTTCAAGAAGCAGCACCACTGCAAACAGCAGTCCCCACAGCACAAAGTTCCAGTTGGCACCGTGCCACAGACCCGTCAGCATCCAGACCACAAGGATATTGAACACCCAGCGCATCCTGCCGACCCGGTTACCTCCCAGCGGAATATACACATAGTCACGGAACCAGCTTCCAAGGCTCATATGCCAACGGCGCCAGAATTCTGTGACCGACTTGGAAAGGTAGGGATAATGAAAGTTCTCGATAAAATGAAAGCCGAAGATACGGCCAAGACCGATGGCCATATCGGAATAGCCGGAAAAATCAAAGTAAATGTGCAGCATGAAGGCAATGGCATAGAGCCAGTGGAAGAGGATGCTCTTTTCCGTGCTGCCGTGGAAGATTTCTGTCAGCAATCCCAGCTGGTTTGCAAGCAGAATTTTTTTACCGAGGCCGATGAGGAAGCGGCGAATGCCCGCCATGGCATCGTCGAAAGTGGTCTGGCGGTTTTCCAGTTCCCGCGCCACGTCTACATAGCGGACAATGGGACCTGCAATGAGCTGGGGAAACAGGGCGACATAAGCACCGAATGCTACAGGGTCTTTCTGGGCTTTGGTCGTGCCGCGGTATACATCCACCACATAGCTCATACACTGGAAGGTATAGAAGCTGATGCCGATGGGTAGTGCCAGTTGCAACAGCGGCACCGAAAGTCCGGTGACTGCCGCGACATTCTGAAGGAAGAAATCCGCATACTTAAAAACCGTCAACAGTGAAATACCGATGACCACAGATACGGTCAGCCATACTTTTTTTGAGCGGCTGCTTTTTGCCTTGTCGACTGCCAGGCCGCAGCTGTAAAAGCCCATAATGGTTGCGATCATCAGCAGCACATACTTCGGCTCGCCCCAGCCATAGAAAATCAGGCTGGACAGCAGAAGCACCGCATTTTTGAGTGCTTTCGGTACTGAGAAATATGCAAGCAACACTGCAGGCAGGAAATAATATAAAAATGGAATGCTTGAAAAAAGCATAATTAACCCCTTAGTGGTTCAAATTTCAGTTTATCGCGCTGTTTCAATAATGAATGTAGGGGCGGCGACCCGCCGCCTGCACAGCAGAATATTTCACATTCGCATTGGTTTTCGGGGAATTCGCAACATTGTACCGCCGGGCGGCGGGTCGCCGCCCCTACGTTATCCACGCTGCATGGTGCGATAAACATCAATTTGATTTTTCTAAAAAAGGCAGCGGGGTCGCCGCTGCCTTTTATTGTTTACTCCAGAACGAACTCGGGCTGGGCTCCCTCATACTGGGCGGCACAGACCTTGGTGAATGCATCCACATAGGACTGAGCGGTCAGGCCGGTGTCGCTGCCCACCATGATCAGCATAACTACATCACCGAAAGCTGCAACTTTCAGGTCATCGGCTTCTACACAAATCCACTTTCTCTGATCGATGCCGGACTTCATAGCCTCAGCCACCAGTGCAGGATCATATCCCTCCTGAACACGAACCATCACCAGAGAAAAAGGAATGGAACCCATCATCGGCTCGTAGACTGCCACGTCGCTGATCTGCTCTGCACTGTCCAGTCCAGTATAATTCTTGATAGCCCAGAGGCCATCTTCGCTGGTATCAGCCAGATCCACAGGCATAACACCGCCCATAAACTCAACAGGCTGCTCGGCAACAACCTGATTGACCAGCTCCTCCATGGTGCCCTCCAGCTTGTAGGCCAAAGCAGGCTCGGTGGGAGCCTCGGTGGCAGGGGTATTGTTACCGCCGCAGGCAGCCAGAGCGAAAACCATGGCCAGTGCCAGCAGCATAGAAATCATTTTTTTCATGTTGTTTCCTCCAAATTGGTGTGCGTAAGTTTCTTACAAAGCAAATGATACCCAATCAACACTGCAATAATACCGGCAGTAACACCGCAGGTATCGATCCAGATATCAACCGGACTGGGACCCCGGTCAGGAACGAAAACCTGAATGGTCTCGTCCGCACAAGCCGCCAGCATGCCAAATAACAGCGGCATGCAGAAAAGGTGTCCCTTCTTTTCGCCCATCATACCAAACAGCCACGTCAGCAGCAGTCCCAGACAGGCAAATTCCGTGAAATGCGCCATCTTACGAATCAGATGGTGCAGGGTTTCTGCGCCCTGTTCGTCCAGACGCAGAAATGTATTGATCCACTCCATGATGCTGCCGCTCAAGGCGCCGGAATCTTCCCCGCTGGTCAGGGAATTGCCCCAAATAAAAGCCAGCACAGCAAGCAGCAGTGCAATACAGAGGATCATTCTCTTTCTTGTTCGGATCATAGGAGAACCCCCAGATGCTCCAACAGAATTTTCACACCCAGCAGGATCAGAATAACGCCGCCGGCGATCTGCGCTTTTTTCTCAAAACGACCGCCGAAGACATTACCGATTTTGACACCGGCAGTACTGAATCCGCAGGTGCACAGGCCAATCAGCGTTACAGCAGCAAAAATGCCGTCCATACCCCAAACGGGAAGGCCTGCCATGGCAAGAGAGATACCCACTGCCAGCGCATCAATGGAGGTTGCAACTGCCATGACGAACATGGTTTTTGGCGACTGGTCTGCATTTGCATCGGCACAGCATTCGCATTCATCCTTCTCAAAGGCTTCCTTAAGCATATTGATACCGATGATGCCCAGCAGAATGAACGCTACCCAGTGGTCGACTGCTTCAATGGCTTCGGCAAACAGGGTTCCGAGGAAGAAGCCGATCAGCGGCATCAGCGCCTGAAAGCCGCCGAACCACAGTCCGCAGGTCAAACCTGCTTTCAACGTTGCCCTTTTCATAGCCAGTCCCTTGCAGATGGAAACTGCAAAGGCATCCATGCTCACGCCAACAGCAAGGAGCATCAATTCTCCAAATCCCATAAAAAATAACCTCCGCACCTCTTTTCGGCGCAGAAGTCTACTCAAAAAGAGGACACTGAGCCGGTGACCAAGTCTCGTCATTTCAGGCTGAACCAGAGGCAGGTGCCTCATTATGTTGATCCAGCCGCGTGTGATCCACGCCGACTACTCCCTCTTCGCAGCGCATTATAGCAAAAAGAAAATATGCTGTCAAGGGAATATACAGTATTTAAACATTATTTAACATTTATCAAGGTTGCCTGCGGTGAATTCCGGCAAAATCAAAGAAAAAACTCTAAAATCCGCTCGCACAAAAATACGGTTGCACAGCTTGCCAGAGAAACTGTCAGCAGGGATTTGCCCCGGAATGCCAGCACAATCGCAACCAGCAGCGCAGCGATGCCACTGAGTAAATAGGTAGTGTCGTAAAGGATCGCAGGAAACGTCATGGCGGTCAGGCAGGCATAGGGTACATAGTGCAGAAAGGACTTCACAAACCTGCTCTTGATGGGCTTGCGGAATACAGTCAAAGGCAGCATGCGGATCAGGTAGGTAGTCACCGCCATTGCAGCAATATATGTATACAGGCTCATGGAGCTTCCTCCTCATCGTAGATAGGGAACAGCCATGCGCAGAGCGCAGCGGCAATGACCGTGCAGCAGACAATGGCAATTCCTGTACTGACACCCGCAAGTATGGGCAGCCACCAGAACAGGCTGCTGAGAATCAATGCCAGAATCACAGCAGCCAGCACATTTTTCTCCTCTTTTGCAGGCGGAATAACGATGGCTATAAACATGCCATAGAGCATAACTCCCAGTGCGGTACGAATGCTCAGGGGCAGAACAGACCCAGCCAGTGCGCCGCAGAGGGTACCTGCAGTCCAGCCGAGGATGGGTGTCAGACCGAGCCCCATGAGAAATGGTACGGTCAGAGGCTGTTTTTCAGCCATGGCAAGGGCGAAAATCTCGTCCGTATTAAAAAAGGCAATGAACAGGCGTGGTAAAAAACCAATGCGGCCACCCATGCGTTGGCTGAGTGCAAGGCTCATAAGCGCATAGCGGCTGTTGATGACAATCTGCGTCAGGATCACTTCCCAGAGGGTCGCCCCGGCAACGACCAGCGTCAGGCCTGCAAACTGGCCGGCACTGGTCAGATTGGTCAAAGAAATCAGGGCTGCATCCAGTGCGCGGATGCCTTGTGCCGCAGCCATAGCACCAAAGCCGAAGCTGACGGAGAAATAACCGACACCCACCGGAACCCCCCGCCGAACACCGGTTGTATAGTTTTTCCATTTCATAGAATCATCTCTGTTTTTTTAATTTCTGCGTTATTATACCAGCCCCTGCGTTGAAAATCAATTGAGGATCAGAAATTGATGTTTGTCGCGCTGTGTGCCGTGGATAACGTAGGGGCGGCGATCCGCCGCCCGCGCAGTAAAATGTTACGATTTCGCCGAAAACCAATGCGAATACGTAATGCTGTGCCGCCGGGCGGCGGGTCGCCGCCCCTACATTCATTATTGAAACAGCGCGATAAACTGAAATTTGAATCTCCGGAGTAAAGCGTACCGCCGCTGGGATCAGCGGCGGTAACAGCTTGGTTACTTCTTGATTTTGTGGTAGCGCAGGGAGCAGATATCGTCACCCTTGGCAATGCATTTGGGCAGATCCAGCTTAGCGCCGTAGGCTTCGCCGATGCCGTGGTCACCGCACATGGCAATGTCGCAGAGGGTGGCAATTTCCTCGTCGGTGCAGCCGGCCTTCTGCCATGCTTTGACCAGGGGGCAATAGTGGAAGTCGATATTCAGCTCATCATCGGTGGACTTGAGCACATCCATTTCAAAAACAAACTGGGCAGGCTTGGTGAAGAGAACCTTCTTCAGACCCTTCAGAGAATCGGTATTGCCCTTCTTTATATGGCGTGCACCATGATCCAGGCCACAGCGGCGGATGGCAGGGTAGCCAAATTCCTTCCAGTCAAGGCCACGCTTACCTGCTTCATCGCACAGCAGGTACAGCCAGTAGGCGCGGTGCTCCAGCTGTTCGCGGATGGCCACCAGAAGGGGATTCTTGTACTTTGCTTCGTTTTTTACAATGCTCATTTTGTTTCCTCCTCATAATATTCCAGAAAACGGCGGTAGAATGCAGTGCAGCTTGCCAGCGCAGAAACGTCTATATTCTCATTTCGGCTGTGGATGCTTCCCAGCTGCTCTTTCGACATGCGGATGGGGGCAAAACGCAGAACGCATTTACAGACATCAGTTAGGGTGCGGGCATCGGTGCCTGCGGGGAGAATGTAGGGGATCACGGGAGAATCAGGGAAAATTTCCCCCACACATTTGGAAAGGATCTCAAAGGGCGGCAAGGCAGGATCGGCAGGCGCATGAAATTCCCAGCGTGCACCGGGCTTGACCTCGATACCATACTTTTCTGCCAGCTTTTTCAAATTTGCAATGTCGGTTTTTACGTCTTCCTCGTCCACGCTGCGCAATGTCACTTTGGCGGTACACACCAGTCCCTTTTCGGAAGAGACTACATCGTTAAACATGACAGTGGTTCCGATCAGGCCGCCGGCCTGCGCACTGAGCCTGGGCAGCACCTTGACGAGGATAGAGCCGAAGCACCAGAGATTCCCCAGCAGCAGCTTCATTGGTGCGCCGGCATAAGGTGCCATGGCTTCAAACATACCCTTGACCTGATCGTTGAGCCGGCGGATAAAGGGCGGCTTTTTGGTAACTTCGGTGATAAAGGCCGCCATACGCTCGGTGGGCGTTGCCTGCTGGCCGGAAGTGAGGCTTCCGTGGGAGGATGCGGTTTCTGCCGTGAATACCAGATCGTGGATGCCCTTTTCATGGATGGCAACCATGGCGCATTTTTTGCAGTTCATGCCGCCGATAGGAGGATCGATGACCGCGCCGCCTTCGTCAAGAATCACGTCGAAGGTGACTCCCTGCTCCACAAACCAGTCACGGGCGGCAGGAATGCCGTTGCCGCCGGTTTCCTCGTTGCAGGAAGAGCCAAGCCAGACATTGCATTTGGGTTTGAAGCCACGCGCCAACAGCTGTTCCAGCGCAGCCAGCTCGCCATAGAGGGAACCTTTGGTATCCTGTGTGCCGCGGCCATAGATCTTGCCGTCTACAATTCTTCCTTCAAAGGGCGGATAGTCCCAGTTTTCCTTTTCTGTAGCAGCCACCACATCATGGTGGGACATGAGCAGGACGTTGTGGCTTTCGTCCCTGCCTTTGAGCTTGTACATCAGACATCCGTCACCGAAGAGCATCTTCTCGCAATTTTTATGGATCAGCGGGAATTCTTCTTCCAGTACGCTGCGGAATTTGGCAAATTCCGTATCATCATGGCTGCCCTTGACAGAGACTGTTGCGCAGGCGATCAGCCTTTGAAATTGCAAGGCATAGGCATCGGCCTTATCTGCATCGGATGGGATATAGGGTGTGAGTTTTCGTGCTTTCATTGGCACTTCCCCCTCTTTCTGTTTATATGTTCATGGTAGCCCCACCGGACGGGAATGTCAAGAATTTTCAAATTTCAGTTAGCGCACACCCTTCCGGCGGGAATGTAGGGGCGACCATTGGTTGCCCGGCGGCGGACGCCGCCCCTACGTTATCCACGCTACATGGTACGACAAACATCGATTTGTGTCTGTTTACAAAGAAAATGAGGGGGACACATGTCCCCCTCGTATTATGCAATCAGAACAGGGGCACAACTGCGCCGGGCCATGTCTCCTCAATATAGCCCTTTACTTCCTTGCTGGTCAACACCTTTACCAGTGCCTGGATCTTAGGATCATTTTCATGTCCCTTCATGACTGTCACAATATTTGCATAAGCCTCAGCTGCAGTGCCGTCGGCGTTTTCCACGGCCAGCGCATCTGCCACCTTCATCTCGGCAGCAATTGCATAGTTGCCGTTGATGACAGCCATGTCCACATCCTGCAGAACAGCAGTCAACAGTTCTGCGTTTGCTTCATAGATATCCAGCTTCAGAGGATTCTCCACGATATCATCCTTTGTGGCATTGATACCGGCACCCTCTGCCAGCTTGATCAGACCTGCCTGCTCCAGCAGCAGCAGCGCACGGGCTTCGTTGGTAGCGTCATTGGGAACGGCAATCTGTGCGCCCTCGGCCAGTGCATCGATGGAGGCAGTCTTGCCTGCGTAGAGGCCATAGGGTTCATAGTGGATGGTAGCAGCATTCACCATCTCAATGCCATATTCCACATTGGAGTTGTTCATATAAGTAATGTGCTGGAAGTAGTTTGCATCGATCTGGCCTTCATTCAGGGAAGTATTGGGCAGAATATAATCACTGAACTCTATGATCTCCAGCGTATAGCCTTCTGCAGCCAGTGCTTCCTTCGCAAATTCCAGAATCTGGGGATGAGGGCCGGGTGCGGTACCGACCTTGATGGTCTTGTCATCTGCCTTGCCGCCGCAGGCAGCCAGAGACAGAGCCAAAGTCAGGGCAAGAATGATTGCGATAATCTTTTTCATAATCTTTTCTCCTTTTATTTTTAATTGATGCTCTGCGCACCAGTAATGACGTATTTCAAAATTCAGTGACAGTTCAGCTTCTGTTGCGCAGACGCTTGTCACAGGCTGCTGCCAGCCTCGTACCCACCGACTGGATGATCTGAACCAGCACCACCAGCAAAATAACCGCCACATACAGCACGATCATCTGATTGCGCTGATAGCCACGCTGCAGGCTGATGGCACCCAGGCCACCGCCGCCGATGTTACCAGCCATGGCGCCATAGCTGAGGATGGTGATGGTTGCATTGGTTGCACCGTTGATCAGACCCGGTAGACACTCAGGAAGCATGACCTTGGTGACGATCTGCCAGGTGGAACAGCCCATGGACTGCGCCGCTTCCACAACACCATGATCCATTTCGCGAAGGCTTGCCTCCACCAGACGGGCAACATAGGGAGCTGCCGCCACAGTCAGGGGGACAATGGTGGCTGCGGTGCCGATGGTGGTGCCGAGGATCAGACGGCTCAAAGGAAATACCAGAACCATCAGGATCAAGAACGGGATGGAACGCAGCAGATTGATGATGGTATTCAGAGCAGCCATAAAGCCCTTGGGCATGGGGCGGATTCCCGTTTCCTCGCCAGTGACCAGCAGTACACCCAGCGGCAGGCCGATGACATAGGCAAGTACGGTGGCGATCAACGGTGCATAGAGGGTTTCCCAGATGGCGAAAGGGATATTCACGGGATCAAAAAGGAAAGATACCTGCTCCGCAGCCTTGGGGATGCCGGTGGATTCCAGAAACGTGATCAGATTCTCAAGCATGGTAGTCCCGCACCTCCTCTACCGTAATATCTTTCTGCGCCTGTATGTAAGACAGTGCCTTATTGGCTTCTGCTTCGGATTCCGGCAGACCCAGCAGCATGGTACCGAAGGCTTTGCCGTCGATATTGCGGGTATCGGCACCGAGGATGTTGACCACAACGCCGCAGTCGATGGCAAGGGATGCAATCAGGGGCTGATAAGCTGTGCCGCCGTTGAACGCTACACGGATCACACGGCCTTCGCTCAGTTCAAAGGGCAGGCCGTCAGGATAGACGAGCTTGCGGCCGGCTTCGGTCTGAGGATGGGAGAATACATCGGTCACGGCACCGGTTTCAGCCACAACGCCGTGATTCAAAATTGCCACTTTGCCACAGATCTCCTCGATAACGGTCATATCATGGGTGATGATAATAACGGTAATGCCAAGGCGCTTGTTGATGTCCTGCAGAAGGCGGAGAACATCGCGGGTAGTCTGCGGGTCAAGGGCAGAGGTTGCTTCATCGCACAGCAGCACCTCGGGATTGGATGCTAACGCACGGGCAATGGCAATGCGCTGCTTCTGGCCGCCGGAAAGCTGCACAGGATAGGTATTGGCCTTATCGGGCAGGCCTACTGTTTCCAGCAGCTCCATGGCCCGTTTTCTGGCTTCCTTTTTCGGTGTACCCACCAGCTCCAGGGGGAAGCAGATGTTTTCAAGCGCCGTGCGCTGATCCAGAAGGTTGAAGCTCTGGAAGATCATGGAGATATTCCGCCGCTGCTGCCGCAGTTCCTTTTCGCTCATTGTCATGAGATTTTTGCCGTGGAAGAGAACTTCACCGCAGTCGGGACGCTCCAAAAGATTGATGCAGCGCACCAGTGTGGACTTGCCTGCACCGGACAGGCCGATAATGCCGAAAATATCACCGCGCTGCACTTGCAGGCTTACATTCTGCAAGGCTGCTACCTGCGAATCACCGGCACCGAATGTTTTTGACAGGTTTCTGATTTCAATAATGGGTTCCAAGAAATCCCCTCCAAACAAAAACGCCCTCGTGTCAAAATGACACAAGGACGATCAATAATCGTGTTACCACCTTGTTTCGCAAGCCCCTCACAGGGATTGCCTCCGGGAGTACCAGCATACTCCTGCGCGTTAACGGGCGCACCCGTCGGAGACTACCTATCGCCCCCGCGGCTCCGGGACCATGTTCAGCCTGTTCCTTAACGTACCCCGCTCACACCATACACGGAGTTCTCTGAACGAAGGTATCAGGCCTACTCTTCCCTTCACTGCCTTATCATATTGGGCATATTGTAGCAGTTTCGTGTGCGTTCGTCAAGTACAAAAATGCGCCACAGAGAAATTATTCGTCGATTCCCTGCACATCCAGCAGTTCAACAGCCTGCTGCCCCCGCTGCGTCAGGGCAAAGCTGCCGCGAACCGGATAATCCTCATAAGCAGCATCGTTGAAGCTCTTCAAAGGCTTATCGTAATCAATGGAGATCAGTCCGCGTTTTTCAAGGCACTGCAGGATCAGACTGTATTCTTCCTGCGTCCTTTCAGTATCTTCCAGATAGACGGGAATATCCTCCCCCAGCTTCCGCGCAACGGGCAGAAAAGGAATCTGAGCAAGCAGGCGCAGCATCTCAACCTCTCCCACCGTTAGTTCCATGCAGCCTCCGCTGCTTCCACAGCTGCCGCCACTGCCGCAGCATCCATTGCATCCGCGCATAAATTACCTCCCGCTTTTTCCTGCATGATAGCAGTTTCCGTTCAAAATGTCAATTTGCATTTCAGGTTGCACATTTCGGTGCAACTTTATTCTTTTTTGGCTGCACGGGTGAAAGGGAGGGAGGTTATGAACCAGAAAACAGGAGAAAAAGCACTGCAGACGCGAATCAGAGAGGGGAAGGTGACCCGCGCGGATGTGACGAGACGGCTGGCAGAGCTGGCATTTGGAAAAGCCAATGACTGCGTACGTCTGGCGTTGGAAGATGATCCGCAGTTGGGGAAACTGGATCTGAGTCTGCTCAGCGAAGTCAAGCGCAATGACAAAGGCACTGTGGAAATCAAATTGATCGACCGTTTGCAGGCATTGGAACAGCTTGCACAGGTGGCAGAATCCGATCCACAGGGTCTGGAAGCTTTTCTTCAGGCACTGCAGGGAGAGGGGGAATGAGCATTTCTACGTTCTCTCCGAAGCAACGCACAGTTCTGACATGGTGGACAAAAGGCAGTCCTTACCGGAATTACGAAGCCATTGTTTGCGATGGTGCGGTTCGTTCCGGCAAAACCATGGCTATGGGCATGGGGTTCTTTATTTGGGCGATGGTATGTTTTCATAACCAGCGGTTCGGAATCTGCGGCAAGACGATTCAGTCGCTGCGGCGAAATGTGCTGTCCGAGGTGCTGCCCCGGCTGCAAAAGCTGGGCATGTCCTGTCAGGAGAAGCGGAGCGAGAATCTGCTGATCGTGCATTTCCGTGGACACGAGAACCGGTTTTACATCTTCGGCGGGCGGGACGAAGGCTCCGCAAGTCTGATTCAGGGCATCACCTTTGCCGGTATTCTGCTGGACGAAGTGGCGCTGATGCCCCGCAGCTTTGTGGAGCAGGCCTGTGCCCGCTGCTCTGTGACCGGAAGCCGCCTGTGGTTTAACTGCAACCCCGCAGGCCCGACCCACTGGTTCTACAAAACATGGATTCAGCAGGCCGATGCGCGGAACTGTCTGCGGCTTACCTTTACCATGGAGGATAACCCCTCCCTTTCACCCCGGATCCGGGCACGTTACGAACGGCTGTACACCGGCGTGTTCTACCGGCGGTTCATTCTGGGACAATGGGCGCAGGCAGAAGGAAGGGTATACGACTTTTTTGAGCCGGAGATGGTAAAGCCGGTTCCGGAGGGACGGTTCGAGAAGTGGTATGTTTCCTGCGACTACGGCACAGTCAATCCCACATCCATGGGTCTGTGGGGACTGCAAAAGGGCATCTGGTACCGGGTGAAAGAGTTCTACTTCAATTCCCGGGAAGCGCAGCGCCAGATGACGGACGAAGAATATGCCCAGGCACTGGAAAAGCTCACCGGCGGGAGAAAACTTGAAGCCGTAATCGTAGATCCCTCCGCTGCCAGCTTTATGGAGGTACTGCGAAGGCATGGATGGCAGGTGCGCAAAGCTGATAACGATGTACTATCAGGTATCCGGCTGACTTCTGACGCACTGAAGGAGGGACGCATCGTCATCTGTGAGGGCTGCAATGACTGCATCCGGGAAATGGACGAGTATGTGTGGGATCTAGGCAGCGGTGCAAAGGATCGGGTCAAAAAGGAGCACGACCACGCTATGGATGATATGCGCTATTTTGCATCCACAGTACTGGGCAAAAAGGAGGCCGGTTTTACAGCCTGTACAGTGGAACGGAGGAGGTAAATTGATGTTTGTCGTGCTGTGTAACGTGGATAGCGTAGGGGCGGCGACCCGCCGCCCGATGGTATCATGTTACGAATTCGCCGAAAATCAATGCGAATACGTAATACTGTGCCGCCGGGCGACCATTGGTCGCCCCTACATTCATAATCGGAACGGAACGATAAACTGAAATTTGAACCATGAACAATGAAAGGAGCGATCGATTTGAAATGGAAGCGAAAAGAGAAAAACGGCATCGGTGCGGTCTGCCAGCTGCGCGACGGGGAGTATCATCCCTTTGGTGCGCTGCGGGGATATGTGCCCCTGTGCCGCGGTGAGGAACACATATACCAGCAGCTGCGGGAGGCCATTCCCGTTCTGGATGCCGCAGTGGGGAAGTTGGTGCGTCTGTCCGGTGGCTTTCAGGTGCGCTGCCGCAATGACGCAGCGCAGCAGAAGCTGGATGTGTTTTTGCGCAGTGTACCCTGCGGGCGCGGGCAATTCGGTATGAACAACTTTCTGGCCGGATATCTGGACAGCCTGCTGACCTACGGCCGTGCTGTGGGTGAAATGGTGGTGGCTGGCGGCAAGCTGCGGGCAGTCTGCTGGGGTGATGTGACTGCACTGGAAATTCAGGAGGGGGATTCTCCTCTGGATATTGTCATCTGGGGTTCTGACCAGCATGGCTGCATACGTCCGCTTCCCTACCAGCAGCTTCTGCTGCTGACTACCATGAATCCCGAGCCTGCTAATCCCTACGGTGTCAGCATGTTCCGCGGCATGCCTTTTCTGGCTGAGATTCTGATGAAAATCTACCAGACCATCGGCACAAACTGGGAGCGCGCAGGCAATGTGCGCTACAGTGTCATCTGCAAGGGCGGCGAGGATCTGGATCCGGCGGTAGCGCAGGAACGGGGTAAGCTGGTTGCGCAGGAATGGAGCCGTGCCATGGAAGCAAGCAAAAACGGTACGGTGCGGGATTTTGTAGCTGTGGGTGATGTGCAGATCAAGGTGATCGGCGGAGAGAATCCCATTCTGGATTCCGAAGTACCTGTCCGCCAGATTCTGGAGCAGCTTGTTTCCAAGACGGGTCTGCCGCCTTTCCTGCTTGGTCTGAACTGGACCACCACCGAACGCATGAGCGCCCAGCAGGCAGATATTCTGACCAGCGAGCTTTGGGCGATCCGCCGCACGGTACAGCCGGCAGTTGAAAAAATCTGCCGTACCTTCCTTGCGCTGGAGGGACTGGATAACCGCGTGGCAATCGAATGGGATGACATCAGTCTGCAGGACATCACCGAGGAGGCAAAAGCCGACCTGTACCGCGCGCAGGCGGAAAAAAATCGTGCGCAAGCACTGGGAGGTTAAAAATGGAAATCAAAAAGGCAACAGAAGTAATGACCAGCGGTACGCCCAACGCCGTACAGCTGGAAGCCATCAACACACAGGCCAAGGCCAGACTGACCGCAGAGCAGGTTTATGTTTTCTCTTTACGGCTGTGTGATGACCAGATTGACCGGGATGGAGAGCGTTTTGATACGGCAGCGCTCCCTGCACTGGCTAAGCTGTTCATCGGCAAGACCGGCATTGTTGATCACAAGTGGAGCAGCGATGCGCAGGTGGCGCGGATCTTCGCTGCAGAAGTGGTAAAGGAGGAACATGTCAGTTACATCAAGGCATGGGCTTACATCCGCCGCGGCGGTCATGCGGATGAGGTGATCGCAGATATTGAAGCGGGCATCAAAAAGGAGGTCTCGGTCGGCTGCGCCATGGGTCGGGCAGTCTGCTCTATCTGCGGCAGCGACTATGGCAGCTGCGGTCACCGCAAGAGTGAGCATTATGACGGCCAGCTTTGCTGCGCCATCCTCAAAGAGCCTATGGATGCCTACGAGTTCTCTTTCGTAGCGGTTCCTGCCCAGCCTAATGCAGGCGTTCTGAAAGGTCTGGGCAAAAGACAGCGAAGCTTAAAAGAGCTGGCTGAGGAATTCGGGGCACAGGGAGAATACCGGGCACTGTTCAAAGAAGCCCGGCTGGGCCGGCAGTATCTGGGACAGATCCGCGATGATGTGGTACGGCTGTGTCTGAGTCTGGAACTGGGTGCGGAAGAGCCGGTGCTGCGCAGTATTGTAAGCAGCGCGGCAGCAGAGGATCTGCTGAAGCTGAAAGAAGCCCTGCAGCAGCGGCTGGACGAAAGCCTGCCCATGCAGACCCAGCTGCTGCACAGCGTTACCCGCGAGAATGCAATCGAAAGCGGGTTTTTGATTTAAAGGCAAATTGATGTTTATCGCGCTGTGTGCCGTAGATAACGTAGGGGCGGCGATCCGCCGCCCGGCAGTACAATTTTACGAATGCGCCGAAACCAAATGTGAATACGAAAGAATCTGCCGCGCGGGCGGCTAATAGCCGCCCCTACATTCAAAATCGAAACAATACGATAAACTGAAATTTGGAGCACTTCATACGTTACCGGTTATGCCGGTGGCAATATATTATTTATTTTTAGGAGGAAAATGAAAATGGGTTACGACAATCTGAGACTGGAAAAGGGTATGTACCGCCAGAGCGGCATGAACTTCACCCAGGTGCTGGAATCTCTGGATCCCAGCGAAAACTACCGCGGCACGGCTCTGGAGGGCACGGATGCATTCCAGCGCCAGCTCAAGCGTTTCGGTATCCGCGCCAAGGGTGCAGGTTCTTCTCCTGTGGAGAAGTTCTTCGCAACCAGCGATTCTGCGGTGCTGTTCCCCGAGTACATCGCAAGAACTGTCCGTCAGGGCATGGAGGAAAACGACATCCTGCCCAGTATCGTAGCAACCACCACCGTTATCGATGCCATGGACTACCGCTCCATCTACTCCGTCCCCACCGATGAGGACAAGGAGCTGAAGAATGTGGCAGAGGGCAGCGCCATTCCCACCACCGAGGTTAAAACCAAGGAACATCTGGTCAGCCTTTCCAAGCGCGGCCGTATGCTTGTGGCATCCTATGAAGCCATCCGCTTCCAGAAGCTGGATCTGTTCGGTGTCATGCTGCGCCAGATTGGTGCTTACATCCAGAAGCAGCAGCTGGCTGATGCAGTGAATGTGCTGGTCAATGGCGATGGCAACGAGAATGCCGCACCTGCTTTTACCATCGGTACGTCTCCCATGAGCGGCACTAAAGGTACGCTGGGCTACGACCAGATGGTAGAGTTCTGGGGTCAGTTTGATCCCTACACCATGAATACCATCCTCTGCTCCACTGCCACTATGACCAAAATGCTGAAGATCGCAGAGCTGCAGAACCCCCTGACCGGCCTGAATTTCCAGGGCACGGGTGCATTCGGGACGCCTTTGGGTGCCAAGCTGCACAGAACCTCTGCCGTTACCGATGATGTGATCATTGGTCTGGACAAGGGGTATGCACTGGAACAGGTCAAGGCCGGTGACGTTCTGGTGGAATACGACAAGCTGATCGACCAGCAGCTGGAGCGCGCTGCCATCACCGCCATCTCCGGCTTTGCCAAGATCTGCGACGGCGCAGCCTGCGTCCTGAATGTATGAGCGCGCAGGTTTTTGCCTACGCGCTGCAGCTTACAGGAGAAATAACACAGCAGCGCAAAGTCCTGCTGGAAGCATTTTGCAGCGCTTCTGCTGCTGCCCTATCCGCACGGCTGCGGGAGGGGATGATTCCTGAGGACTGTGAAGATGCCTTTATACCCGCTGCCGCTTTGATGGCACTGGCAGCGTTAGCCGGCATTTCTACCGATGTTCCCACGGAGCAGATCACAGCGGGAGATTTCACCATCCGCAAGGGTTCTGTCAGCTATGATGCTGCCTCCGCTGCACTTCGCGTTCAGGCAGAGCAGATCATGATGCCCTATCTGATGGACCGGTTTTCCTTTCAGGGGGTATGAGCATGCTGCAGATGGTTGAAACAGTCCTTAAAACTTACGGCACTGCCGTAACACTGCAGCAGGGGGAGGCCTTACATACGGTTCGGGCATTTTTTCAGCCGGTGCGCTCCAAAAGCTGGCAATATCTGGAGGGGAATTATTCCCCTCTGGGTGAAATTCCCCGTGGTCAGTATGTGTATCTGGGTCCGGTTTCCCCAAAGGCCGAGGCCGGTGATACGCTGCTTGTAGATGGCAAAGCTTACTGGCTGCGGCGGACAGAACTGGTTCGCGATGGAAAGGGACCTGTCTATTGCTGGGGTATGTGTGTGGAAAAAGGTGGTGAGGATACTTGGGGACAATCGTAAGCCAAATCATTGAAAAGCTGCGTGCGGGCAATATCCGGGCCGACGAAGCCTATCCCGGCGGACGAATTCCGGCGCTGGCCGGTGCGGTGGCGGCGGTAAGGCTTGGGAAGATCGACCGCAGTGTCCGCACCACTACCGTACAGGTTGTAATCATGAGTCCGGCACTGCAGGGCGGCAGTCTCTGTGAAACCACGGCGTTACAAGCCATCGAGGTGCTTCAGAAAATGGATGGCACCTGTAGGAAGGATATCTGTAAATTCGACGAAATGGCGGATGTTTTCTACATTGAGATCGAAGCGGAATTCTTCGGTACCGCACTGCCCGCAAAATGGTCTGCCGGCCCCGGCTTTTCAGTTACCATCGGGCAGCAGGCGATGAATCATGTGGTCAGCTTCGGTATCGCGCGTAAAACAGATGATGAGGTCACTGCCATTGCCAATGCAAAATGGGAGTTTACATTGGAAGAACTGCTGCCGCCGGGCAGCAGTGAGCCGCCCGATCCCACAGAACCCTTCAGCCTGATGGTCACAAGAAGCAACTGCGATGAAATGCTGACCGGATGCACCTTTATCTCCGTCAAACGGGAAGACACTCTGCGGGGTATCAGTCAGGTACGCACAGGCATTGCCGAGAAGCGGTCTGTGATGGGAATTTTATAAACGTGACCCATGGGATTTCATATGTCCCATGGGTCTTTTTTTATAAATTGATGTTTAACGTACTGTTGCACCGCACCACCAAGGATGTCATTCCGAGGAGGGGCGAAGCCCCGACGTGGGAATCTCCCGGTACGATGCTTGTTTCTGCACTGTTTATCGATGCATGGAAGCAGGAGATTGCCACGTCGCGCTATGCGCTCCTCGCAATGACATGTTTTTTAAGCGGCACAATGTTGCGAATTCGCCGGAGACCAATGCGAAAGCGGAACATTTCCTTGCGCGGGCGTGTTGCAGAGCGCAGCGAATCAAAATAGGTCGATTGCCGGTGGCAATCGCACAATAATTCATGGATCGCCGCCCCTACGATAGAATTGATAGACAGTACGATAAACTGAAATTTGTAAACAATTTACAATTTCGCTTGCATCCGTTTTGGGATTGTGGTAGAATGATATGTAGCGTGCTACATTTTATTCGGAGGTGAGGTTCTTGCCCAAGCATTTTGGCCACTATGTGCGGATTCTGCACTGGTGTACGGATCAGCGTATTACAAATGCCCTTGCGCAAATGGAGCTGACTGCCTCCCAAGGGCCGATTCTGGGTTACATTGCCCACAGAAAAACACCCCCTTGCCCACGGGATATCGAGGAAGAATTCCGTTTGAGCCATCCCACGGTTTCCGGTCTGCTGTCGCGGCTGGAGAAAAAGGGTTTCCTCGAATTTTTTCCCGATCAGACCGACCGCCGCTGTAAACGGATCCGCCTGCAAGAGAAAGGCCGGCAGTGCATTGAGATCATGCACCGCACCATTGCTGAAAACGAAACAAACATGATGCAAGGCTTTTCCGAGGCGGAACAAGAGCTGTTTTTCACATTTTTAAACCGCGCGATTCAAAATATGGGCGGCAATCCCTGCTGCCGCAAATCTGAGGAGGATGCAACAACATGATCAAACGACTGGCCCGGTGCATCCGGGAATACAAATGGCCTGCGCTGCTCAGTCCCCTGTGCATGATCGGCGAGGTGTCTATGGAGGTGCTGATCCCACTGGTCATGGCAGACCTGTATGACTACGGTATCGTCATGCAGAACATGAATATCGTGGTCACCAAATCCATTCAGCTTATTATTCTGGCGCTGTGCTCTTTGAGTTTCGGTGTTGCATCCGCCACATTTGCTGCCAAGGCGGGCACGGGCTTTGCCAAGAATCTACGCCATGACATGTTCCACCGTGTACAGAATTTCAGCTTTTCCAATATCGACCGGTTTTCTACAGCATCCATCGTCACCCGTCTGACATCCGACGTGGCCAACCTGCAGATGACCTTCCAGATGATGATCCGTATGGCCTTCCGCAGCCCCATGATGATGATTCTTGCCATGTTCTCTGCCATGCGCATCAGCGTGAAACTGAGTCTGGTCTTCCTCGGCGCACTGCCTATTCTGATGGTGGCTCTGGCCATTCTGGCTCCCATGGTTTTTAAGATTTTCGACCGTGCTTTCAGAACCCTTGATAAGCTGAACACCGTGGTGCAGGAAAATATCCACGGCATCCGGGTGGTCAAGTCTTTCGTCCGGGATGAAAAGGAAGTGGAGAAGTTTACCGGTATTTCCACCACCATCAGCAAGGACTTTTCTAAAGCAGAGCGGATTCTGGCGCTGAACAGTCCCATCATGCAATTCTGCATCTATGCCTGCATGATCGCCATTTCCTGGTTTGGTGCCAGAATGGTCGTTGCCTCCGGCAACAATCCCGATCTGGGGCTGACCACCGGCGAGCTTTCCTCCCTCTTTACCTACACCACCCAGATTCTGTCCTCGTTTATGATGCTGTCCATGATCTTCGTTATGATGACCATGAGCCGCACACCCCTGAAGCGCTGCTATGAGATCCTGACCGAGGAACCTGATCTGACCTCCCCTGTTGAAAATGCCGTCACCGAAGTTCCCGATGGTTCTATCGACTTCGAAAACGTCGGTTTCCGCTACAGCCCCACTGCCCTGCACCGGACATTGAAAGAGGTAGACCTGCATATTCCCGCCGGTTCTACTGTCGGTATCATCGGCGGTACCGGTTCTTCCAAGTCCACGCTGGTACAGCTGATCCCCCGCCTTTACGATGTGTCCGAAGGCACCCTGAAGGTCGGCGGCGTGAATGTTAAGAATTATGATCTGGATGTGCTGCGCAATGAAGTTGCCATGGTGCTGCAAAAGAACGTGCTTTTTTCCGGCACCATCAAGGATAATCTGCGCTGGGGCAATGCAAATGCAACAGACGAAGAAATGATCCACGCCTGCAAATTAGCCTGCGCCCATGATTTCATCACCGCCTTCCCCGCCGGCTACGACCATAAGATCGAACAGGGCGGCACCAATGTTTCCGGCGGTCAGAAGCAGCGCCTTTGCATTGCAAGAGCCTTGCTGAAAAAGCCGAAGATTCTGATTCTCGATGACTCCACCTCCGCCGTGGATACCCGCACCGATGCCATGATCCGTCAGGCATTCCGTGAAGAGATCCCCGGCACTACCAAGCTGATCATTGCGCAGCGCATCAGCTCCGTGCAGGATGCAGACATGATCGTGGTTATGGACAACGGCCACATTGACGATGTAGGCAACCACGAGGAATTGATGCAGCGCTGCCGCATCTATCAGGAAGTTTACTACTCCCAGCAGAAAGGAGGAATGGAATAATGCCCCCTGTTAAGTTTAGCAAGGATGGCCGCAAGGCCAAGGATCCCAAGAAGACCCTCCTGCGGCTTCTCGGCTACATGAAACGTTATCTTCCCAATCTGCTGGCGGTGCTGGTGTGCATTATCGTTTCTGCCATTGCCTCCACCCGGGGCAGCGAGAACATCGGCAACCTGGTGGATGAATTTATCCTGCCCATGGTTGCTTCCGGCTCTACGGATTTTGCTCCGCTGGCAAAATACCTCGTTGGCATCGGTGCCATCTTCGCTGCCGGTATGATTGCGGCATTTTTGCAGCAGTATCTGATGGTTTCTGTTACACAGGGCACTCAGAAAACCATCCGTGATGAGATGTTCACCAAGATGCAGCGGCTCCCCCTGCGTTATTTTGACTCCAACACTGCCGGCAACATCATGTCCCGCTACACCAGCGACATCGATACCCTGCGTCAGATGATCTCCCAGTCCATTCCGCAGGCATTTTCCTCCATTATCACCATCATCGTGGTGTTCATCGCCATGTTGAAAGCATCGTGGATTCTCACCATCGTGACCATGCTGACCGTTGTTGGTATCATGTTTGTGACCATCACTGTGGTGGCTAAAGCCGGTAAATTCTTCATCGGCCAGCAGAAATCCCTGGGCGCGGTCAACGGTTATGTGGAAGAAATGATCACCGGTCAGAAAGTGGTCAAGGTCTTTACCCACGAGGAAAAATGCAAGGAAGAATTTGACAAGCTCAACGAAGAGCTTTGCCGCAATGCCTACACAGCAGGCAGGCTTACCAACATGATGGGTCCCATCAACAACAACTTAGGTTATGTGCAGTATTCGATCCTTGCCATCATCGGCGGTATTCTGGTGGTCTCCTCCAAGGGAGAGCTGCTGGAGCTGGGTGACCTGATGACCTTCATGCTGCTGAGCCGTTCCTTCAACATGCCCATTAACCAGATTTCCAACCAGATCAATGCCATCGTCATGGCGCTGGCCGGCGCTGAGCGTGTGTTTGAGCTGATGGATGTGGAGCCAGAAGTGGATGAGGGCTATGTAACGCTGGTCAACGCAAATATTGACGAAAACGGAAACATCACCGAATCCGAAAAGCGTACCGGCCACTGGGCATGGCGTCATCCCCATCAGGCTGAAGGCACCGTCACCTACACCGAACTGAAGGGCGACATCTTCATGGATATGGTGGACTTCGGTTATGTGCCGGAAAAGCAGGTGCTTTACGACATTTCCCTGTATGCCCATCCCGGTCAAAAGATCGCCTTCGTCGGCGCAACAGGTGCAGGCAAAACCACCATCACCAATTTGATCAACCGTTTCTACGACATTGCCGACGGCAAGATCCGTTACGACGGCATCAATATCAACAAGATCAAAAAGGCCGATCTGCGGCGATCCCTCGGCGTGGTGCTGCAGGAAACGAACCTGTTCACCGGCACCGTCATGGACAACATCCGCTACGGCAAGCTGGATGCCACCGATGATGAATGCATTCAGGCTGCAAAGCTGGCAAACGCCCACGGCTTTATCTCCCGCCTGCCCAAGGGTTATGATACAGAGCTGACCGGTAACGGTGCCAACCTTTCTCAGGGTCAGCGGCAATTGATCGCCATTGCCCGTGCAGCAGTTGCCGATCCTCCCGTTATGATTCTGGACGAGGCAACCTCTTCCATCGATACCCGTACCGAAAGATTAGTGCAGGACGGCATGGATGCCCTGATGCACGGCAGAACGGTGTTCGTTATTGCCCACCGCCTTTCCACCATCATGAACTCCGACTGCATCATGGTGCTTGACCATGGCCGCATCATCGAACGCGGTACCCACGAAGATCTGATTGCCCAGAAGGGCACCTACTACCAGCTTTATACCGGCGCATTCGAACTGGAATAAAAGCCAAAAGGGGACGCAAATGCGTCCCCTTTTATGCAGATATGTCCGGTATTTCACTGGAAGATAATACACTTGACAACATCTTGGCAAGCATCGTATAATGAGACAACAATTATCGGTAGTTCCCAGAGGTAGTAATTTATGAAGTCTATGAATGGCGTGGTTCGGTATGATCGTAAAAGCGAACTGCATTTTGCAACCTGGAATGATAAATTCCCGGAAGAAAAGGTTTGCTTTGAAAATGAGGATTATTTGATTCATTTTGATGGCATCATTCTCAACAGCAATGAACTGAAATCTGCATTTAACTGCAACAGCAACCAATCGATTCTGCTTCAGCTATACAAATCCTACGGTTCTGAGTTGGTCTTTCATGCAAAGGGGCTGTATGCTTTGGTTCTGTGGGACAAGCAGGCGCAAACATTGCTGGTCACCAATGACTTATTGTCCAAGCGTCCCCTTTATTACCACCGCGCTGAACATGGACTTTGTTATGCTTCCAGCTATTATGATATTCTGGATATTCTAAGCGCTGAAAATGTTTCTCCTGCTTTTCGCATGGATGCATTTGAAGATATGCTTCAGGATGGTTTTGTATCCGGGAATAAGACCTACCTCCATGAAGTTTTTTATCTGAAGCCGTTTGAATCTCTTGTGGTTGATCTGAAAAATGCCAGTACACAGCTTATCCACCATCAGCCGAAGGCTTTCGATCTTCCTGACACAGAAGAGGCTGCGGCAGCCCGGTTTGAGGAACTCTTTTCCGCAGCAGTCAAACTCCAGTTTCAAAAAAATACCGAATATGGTTACAGGCAGTGCGCAGCCCTGTCCGGCGGTATGGACTCCCGCGCCTGCGTTTTAAAAGCACACCAGCTAGGATTGACGGAAGATCTTGTATGCTTTAATTATGCGCAATCCGATTCTCTGGATTTTACCATTTCCAGGAAGATTGCCATTGACCACGGCTTTGATTATCTCTATTATCCAATGGATGCCGCTCTTTTTCTCTCCCGTCTGGAGGAATCCATGTGCTGCAATGAATGCCAGCAGGACGGTATCGGTGCAACCGGTGCCAGAACGATGATCAGTCTCATGAATACATCCGGTTTTGGTTTAATTAACATCGGTATCTGCGGCGGTGAATTGATGGGTGACCTCGTCCAGACAACCTGGCAAAAAGCACCTTCCAGCAGGCTTCTCCGGCTGTTGAATCTCGTCCATGAGAATATCCGGGCACGAGCAACTACCGAAGAGACCAAGGCAGAAGATTACTGCTTTGATGCAGATTTACTTTTTGACCATATGCGGCTCAGTAAAAATTCCTCCCAAATGTTTGTGGATAAATGTGAAAGCGTTTCTCCCTTTATGGATGAAGATGTGGTCATGTTCATTTTGCAGCTCAATCCCGGATTCCTGTTTCACCGAAAGATGTACCGCAGGTGGATGGTCAAGTATCTTCCAAATCCCTATGTTTTAACATCTACCTGCACGCCTGTTGACAGTTCCCTCCTACAGGAAATCCTCGTCAAACTCAAATACGAATTACAGGCACGTTTGAAGGGTATCAGTGCCCGGGAAATGAATCCTATTGATAGATGGTTGGAAACATTACCCCATCATGCACAAAGCTGCACATGCCAATATGAACAGACCCGCCAGTGGCTCGGGCAGACCAGCGGTACGGAAGAAATTCTCTGTGCAGCCACAACTGGTTGGGATGGCGGTTGGTCTCAGAGACTTCTTGTGCTCACCGCACTGCATGCTGCCAAGGATATTTGCAGCAGGTTTTCTAAATAAGTGCACAATAACAACCAGCCCGGTTCATCACGAACCGGGCTGGTTTCTTAGTTTTCGGTATAGACGTGGATATGGGGATAGACCATTTTGATACCCTGTGCATCGAAAAGATTCTTGACATCCAGCATAACGGCATTACGTACATCCCAGTAATCTTCAGTCTTTGTCCAGACGCGCAATGCATAGCGAATGGTATTGTCGCCATAGCTGTCGATGACTGCTGCAGGTGCCGGATCCAACAGCACCTTGTCATGCGCGGCCGCCCGAAGCAGGGTATCCAGCACTTTCTGACTATCTGCGGTGTAAACTGCTGTGACAGAAATATCCACGCGGCGGGTTCCCGTGACGGAATAATTGATAATATCCCCTGCTGCAACCGTAGAATTGGGAATAGAGATCATCTTATTATCAGGGGTACGCAGCTTGGTATAGGCCATGCCGATTTCCACCACCGTACCGGATTCTGCGCCGATATCCACAAAATCGCCGGAATGGAAGGGTGCAGTATAGAGCAGTGTGAAGCCGCCGAATACATTGGCAAGGGCATTCTGTAAGGCCAGAGAAACAGACAGGGTCAGAACGCTTGCCAGCGCAATGATACCGGTCACATCAATGCCCACACTGTCTGCCACCATGAGTCCCAGCAACAGGTACAGCACTACCCGCACCAGAGATTTGATCAGGGTATGAGCCGCGATCTCCAGCTTGCTCTTTTCCAAAAATTTGCGCAGAATGGTCATAACGATGCGGATCACCAGAATACCGCCCAGCAGGATCAGCAGGGCTGTCAGCAGGTTGCCTGCACCGTCTGACACAAATGCCGCCAGCCAGATTTCAATTTGTTCAAACATAGTTTTACTCCTTATACTTTCATAGAAAGAACGAGCCGCCAGAAAAGCAGCCCGTCCTCAGATCACAATTCCGTTCTTCCTTCTTTCAAAAGATCTGCAAGGGTTATGCCCTCGAAAAAATCGTCGATCATTTTTTCCAGTTTTTCCCACATAGGCAAGGTCTGGCAGCAGGTAGTTCGGCTGCAAGCGGCTGCGCCCTGAGCGGTACAGGAAACTGCTGCAAGAGAGCCTTCTGTCAGCTTCAGAATGCTGCCGACTGTGTAACTTTCCGGCTTGCGGTTCAGACGGTAGCCACCGCCCTTGCCGTGAACAGCATCCACAAAACCTGCTTTGGACAAAATGGTCATAATAGATTCCAGATACTTCTGGGAAATCCCCTCTGCTTCCGCGATTTCTTTCAGCGGAACATATTCATCGCCGCCGCGCTGGGCAAAACTGAGCATCACCCGCAGGGCATAGCGTCCTTTGGTCGATACGATCATAGGCTTTACTCGCCGTGAACCTGCGCATGCAGTTCATCGTGGTCGGTTTCCTTGAATTTTTCAGGATCGTAGGGGATGTTGTTCTTGTCAAAATAGTCCTTCAGGGCGTTCTTGATAGCTTCCTCCGCCAGAACGGAGCAGTGAACCTTATGGGCGGGCAGACCGTCCAGCGCTTCACAAACCGCCGCATTGGTCAGTGCCAGTGCCTCGTGGATGGACTTGCCCATGATCATTTCGGTTGCCATGGAGGAAGACGCAATGGCGCTGCCGCAGCCAAAGGTTTCAAACTTCACGTCCTTGATGATATCGTCTTCAATTTTCAGATAAATCTTCATGATGTCGCCGCACTTGGCGTTACCGACTTCACCGATGCCGCTGGCATCTTCGATTGCGCCAACATTGCGGGGATTCATAAAATGGTCCATAACCTTTTCGCTGTACAGTGCCATAATTCTATCTCCTCTTCATTCTTAAAGAATATATTCTCTCTTGCCGGTCTGCAGGTCGCGCCACACAGGACTCATATTCCGCAGGTACTGAACAACCTCCGGCACAACTTTCAGGATGTGATCCACTTCTTCCTCGGTGTTGTACTCGCACAGGGACAGGCGCAGGCTGCCGTGGGCTACATCATGGACACGGCCGATGGCCAGCAGCACATGGCTGGGATCCAGACTACCGGAGGTGCAGGCGCTGCCGGAGGATGCGCTGACGCCCTTGTAATCCAGCAGAAGCAGCAGGCTCTCGCCCTCAATGCCCTCGAAGCAGAAGCTGACGTTGCCGGGCAGACGGTTGACTGTATCGCCGTTCAGGGCGCAGTGGGGAATCTTGCTCAGGCCCTCGATCAGGCGGTCACGCATGGCAGCTACCCGGGGCATATTTTCATCGATATGGTCGCAGGCATCCCTCAGTGCCGCAGCCATGCCGCAGATGCCGGCAATGTTTTCAGTGCCGCCGCGTTTGCCGCGCTCCTGTGCGCCGCCCTCAATGACGTTGGTCAGCGGAATGCCGCGGCGGGCATAGAGGGCGCCGGTACCCTTGGGGCCATGGAACTTATGACCGGACAGGCTCAGCATGTCGATATTCTGTGCCTTCACATCGATGTGGATGTGACCGGCTGCCTGAACCGCATCGGTGTGGAAGAGAACACCTTTTTCCTTACAGACAGCACCAATCCCGGCAATGGGCAGAACGGAGCCGATCTCATTATTGGCGTACATGACGGTTACAAGGCAGGTATCGGGACGGATGGCATCCGCAACCTGCTGCACCGTGATATTATGACCCTTGGAAACATCCAGATAGGTGACTTCAAAGCCCTCCCTCTCCAGCTTGTTTAGGGTATGCAGCACGGCATGATGCTCAAAAGCGGTGGAAATAATATGCTTTTTGTTCTTTCTTGCACCGAAGCGGGCGGCGGAGATGATGGCCTGATTGTCCGCCTCGCTGCCGCCGGAGGTGAAATAAATCTCTCTGGGTTCACAGCCAAGGCAACCTGCTACGGTTTCGCGGGCAGCATCCAGTGCTTCCTTTGCCTCCTGTCCAACGGAGTGCAGGCTGGAAGGATTGCCATAAACTTTATCAAAATAAGGCAGCATCGCTTCGATAGCCACGCGGCTCATCTTGGTGGTTGCTGCATTGTCAGCATAAACGCGCATATAAAAAACCTCCTCAGGGTATTTACCTACTTAGTCCATGGGTAATATAGCATCCTTTACCTACTTTGTCAATAGGTAAATGGAATACAATGCCAGAATTGGTAAATTTCAGTTTATCGTACTGTCTATCAATTCTATCGTAGGGGCGGCGACCCGCCGCCCGGCGGTACGATGTTACGAATTCGCCGAAATCCAATGCGAGTTCGCAACATTTCTCTGCGCGGGCGACCAATGGTCGCCCCTACGTTATCCACAGCACACAGCACGATAAACAGCAATTTGAATTCCTGATTGCATCTTTCCCTGAATTAGGATATACTGAAATCAGATAACCATACAAAGGAGCGGTGATGATGTCCATCGTACATATTACAAAAGAGAATTTCAAGACCCTCGCAGCGGGAGAAAAGCCCCTGCTGATCGACTTCTGGGCTACCTGGTGCGGCCCGTGCAAGATGATCGCGCCGATTGTTGAAGAAATCGCCGCAGGGCGCGACGATATCATCGTGGGTAAGATCGATGTGGATCAGGAAATGGAACTGGCCATGCAGTTTCATATCACCAGCATCCCCACGCTGGTGCTGTTAAAAAATGGCGAGGTGGCCGGAACACTTGTTGGCTACCGTCCCAAAGCCGACATTTTGAAATTCTTAGACGCATAAAAATACGCGGTGCGAAATTCGCACCGCGTATTACGTTTATTTCTGATTTTCCATATGTCTTCGAATTGCTTCAAAGGATTCATCACTGATGGTATGCTCCATCCTGCAGGCATCCTGCGAAGCGGTCTCCTGCGAAACGCCCAGCCGAACCAGCATGGCTGTCAACAGGGTATGCCGGTCATAGATTTTTTTTGCAATCTCAAGGCCGCTGTCCGTCAGGGTGATATAGTTTTCCCCATCCATCTGGATATACCCGCCGCTTTTCAGCAGGCTCACCGCACGGGACACACTGGGTTTGGAATATCCCATATATTCGCTGATATCAATAGAGCGCACACAGTTCTGCTTTTTCGACAGTACATAAATGGATTCCAGATACATTTCACCGGATTCTTGCAGTTGCACAGGACTACCCCCTTTCACAGACTATATTCAGAATACCATACTTTGAAAGGAAATGCAAGGCCAATCACTTGCTCCGCTCCAGCGCAATGGCATAGCTGTCAGCCTTGGTGTACCAACCGCTCCACAGCTTGACAGCCACATCCGTCTGCCGGCTTCCAAAAACGCTCAGCTGCTCCGGCATTTCGGCGTTCATTGCTTCCGCTACACCCGCAATGGGAGAACTGTTGGCAGGATCTGCGGGGATTCCACAGGTGATATCCGCACGGAACTGGTCGAACTCCCCTGTTGCCAGCAGCATCACAAAATCAAAGGCCGCCTGCGGGTTTTTGCAATCCCGGTAGATGGCCAGCATGTCGGCTGTGATCCATGTGCCGCTTCCGGAATTTCCGGGATAAGGGAAAACGCCCCAGCGAAGGTCGGTCAGTGTGGATTCCTCCACTGCCGCACAATCGGCATTGGTACCGACCATCATGGCGCAGTTGCTCAGACCCATCTTATTCTGTCCTGTGGGATAATCCGCAGGAGTGGCATAGGCCATATTCCCATCCTGTACAAAGAGCATGACCTGCTCCATTGCACCGACGACCGTAAGATCTAAATGCCATTGGGCATCGCTGCCCATAAAGCGGTGCATAGCCTCGGTTCCGACGATGCGGCGCAGGTGCAGTTCCATGGCGGCAACCGCATCCTCCTTGTCCAGCGTCAAAGGCTGCCAGCCCTTTTGCCGCAGGATCTGGCAGATACGGTTGAATTCATCCCATGTTTTTGGCATTTCAGTAATGCCGCAGCTTGTGAAAACATCCGCATTATAATAGATACCGCCCAGATAAGGTGTCTGCGCCACTGCACCCAGAAAACCCAGCTTAGAAATGGTCTGAATGCGCAGAACTTCATGGCTTTTTTCCGCATAACCGGCCTCTTCGGTCATTTTCGTCAGATCCAGCAGGGATTCTGCGTCCGTTGATGCAAAATCTGCGGCGCGGATCTGGAAAATATCCGCCGTCTGCCCGGAACTCTCAGGCCAGAGGATCGTAACAGCCGCGCCGGTCTTCTGTTCAAAATACTGTGCAGCCTGTGTCAGAACCTGCGCCTGCAGGTCTTCCTGCTTCCATACGGATTGAACCGTCAGTTCCACGCCTGTATAAGGCAATTCTGCCGCAGGCTCCTCATAGGGGATCTCCACCTCGATCAGCGGTGCAGTCGTTTCAGGTGTGTCATCTGCACCGCAGGCTGCAAGGGATAATACCAGCAATGGCAGCAGTACCCATAAGATCTTTTTCATGCCTTCCCCTCCCGGGATTTCTGTTTTCGTATATCATACCCTTTTTTTCCCGATTTTGCAAGAAGAAACCGCGGCACCCGGAATTCTGGTGCCGCGGCAGGATTTATGACACGAAAATCAGCTTAACCAAAGAAGAGAATGTTATTGACGATGGCTTCCAGATATTCCTGACGGCCACTGCCGGGCAGTGCGGGAGCACCCATATTTTCTGCGTAAGCTGCCAGCTCTTCCAGCGTGGTCTCACCTGCGCGTATCTTGGCACCGATGCCGGAATTGTAGGAAGCATAGCGGTCAGCGATGAAGCCGTCGATGCGGCCGTCCTCGATGATCTTTGCTGCCTTAATGAGACCCAGCGCAAAGGCATCCATGCCCAGGATGTAGGCGTGGAACATATCCTCAGCAGTATAGGAGGGGCGGCGGTTCTTGGCATCGAAGTTGAAGCCGCCGGTGAGGCCGCCAGCCTTCAGCACTTCGTACATGCACATGGTGGTTTCGTAGACATTAAAGGGGAATTCGTCGGTGTCCCAGCCCAGCAGATAGTCGCCCTGGTTGGCATCGATGGAGCCCAGCATGCCGTTGATGGCAGAGATGCGCAGGTCGTGCTGGAAAGTGTGGCCTGCCAGAGTGGCGTGATTGGCTTCGATGTTCATCTTAAAGTCCTTGTCCAGGCCATAGTAACGCAGGAAGCCGATGGCGGTGGCTGCGTCGAAGTCATACTGGTGCTTCATGGGCTCCTTGGGCTTGGGCTCGATGTAGAAGTCGCCGGTGAAGCCGATGGAGCGGCC
>JAFYLN010000171.1 GCA_017537045.1 Oscillospiraceae bacterium
CCAATGCAGAAGGTCGGGACGATCTCTCCACCCTTGAAGCCCGCTGCCAGCGTGATGGCGGTGAAGACCAGCTTTAGCGCGAAATCGTACCCATTGGCATGGCCTTCCAGCGCCTGCATGGCCATGTCCATGCCTGCCCCGTTGTAGCGCTGGTCGCCCACCAACGCGGTCATGGCCAGCAGAAGCAGACCGCCTGCTGCGATTCGCAGCCATGTGTTGGGGACCTTTTTCCGTGCCAGCCCTTCGGCTTCATGGAACAGATAGCACATGGCGATTCCCACCAGACTGATTCCAACGGAAAGAATCAGAATATAGAAATTGGTCTGCGCGGTGAACGGTACGGAAGTATCTATGGGAAACACTTCGGCATGAACACCAAGTCTAGCCGCTACACAGCTGGCCGTGAAGGCAGCCAGATAGCAGGGCAACAGCGCTGGGGAGAAAATCGTGCCGACGGATTCAAATTCCATGGTGAAGAAGGTGGCTGTCAGGGGCGTGCCGAACAAACCGGCAAAGACGGCGCTCATGCCGCTCATGATCAGAACCGTCCGCTCCTCTTCTCGCAGCCGCAGACCTTGCGCCAGAAATGATGCCGTAGATCCGCCCAGCTGCAGCGCCGCACCTTCGCGTCCGGCAGAGCCGCCCACCAGATGGGTGATGGCGGTTGAAAGATAGATCACCGGCGCAGTTGCGGCTTTTACGGGCTTGTTTCGTAAAATGGCCTCGATAATTTCATTGGCACCGCGGTTGCCGGACATTTTGAACAACCGATACAGACCAATCGTAGCCAAACCGCCGACGGGCAGCAGGAACAGAAGCCAGGGATGGGAAAGGCGCAAATCGGTGACAAAGGTCAGCGTCCGTGAAAACGCGGCACCCAGCAAACCGCCGAGCACACCCATAATCAGTCCCAGAATGCCCCACTTAAGGAAAATCCGGATGTATTTTTCCGGATGATGAAAATACTCTAAAAAACGCAAAGAATATCGCCTCTTTCTAAATTTCGCCCCGTTACTATACAACCGAACCCCCGGAATGTCAATAAAGTGCTGCCGATTTAGGCTGTAGGGCGGACAGCCCCCTGGGCACCCTACGGAGTAATCTCCATTAAAGGAAGGGTGCGTAGCAAAAAGCGCTAGATAAAACACATCGGCTGGCCCCGAAAGGGGTTCGCCGATGTGTCTTTTTATTCAGAGATTACTTTTTCGTAGACGTCTTCGATTTGGTCTGCAAAGTGACCTTTATCGAATGTGGCTGCGATTTCCTTGCTGTGGGCGCCGGCGGCTTTACACCATTCCGGGTTCTGCAGAATGGTATCCAGCAGGGAACAGAATTCGCTTTCTGCCTCATACTCATATCCGTTGCTGCCTTCAATTAAGACCTCATCCAGACAGGGATCCCGTCTGCACAGCAGTGGCAGACCGTTGGCAGCGGCTTCCACATAGGTCAAGCCCTGGGTCTCGCTGGTGGAGGCACTGACGAAGATGTCGCCCAACTGATAGTAGGTGTGCACTTCACTGGGCGGTACCATACCCGTAAAGACCACATGATCCCGAATTCCCAGATGCTCGGCCATCTCTTCCAATTCTTTTCTGGCAGGTCCGTCACCAACGATCAACAGTGTGACCTTGGGATTGTGCGTCAATTCTACGGCAAGGAGCTGCACCAGCTCGTTCAGGTTCTTTTCTGTACCCAATCTGCCAAGGTTCAGAAGCACAGTATGATCCTCGGGAATGCCCAAAGCTTTCCGCCGTGCCAGACGTTCTTCGGCAGGCATCTGACCTTCGTGCTGCTCCAAAGCAATTCCGCTGGGAATCACCTGAATGGGATTTTCAATACCGTAGTTTCTTAAGACATGTTCTACCTTCTGGGTGGGGGCAACGATTACATCCGCATGTTTTAAACGCATACGGGAAAGCTTACCAATGAAGTATTCACCAAGCCGTTGACTGGGCAGAACATATGTCACATACTGCTCGTAGAGAGCGTGATAGGTATGTACAATGGGAGCACCGGTTTTCTTGGAGATGTGGCTGGCAAATTGATAGCTGAAGAATTCGCACTGGCTGTGGATCACATCCGGCTTCCATTCAATCAGTTCTGAGATGAAACGGTGACGATAAGAGATGGGCATCCGCACTTTCGGATAAACTGCTTCCAAAGAAACAGATTTGATAAAATAGACATTGCCATCTTTATGACTTTTCAGCTTTTCTGAAACGGTGAGAACGCGGACTTCATGGCCCTTCTTTTCCAGTTCTTCTATCAGATTTTTTACAGAAGTAACCACGCCGTTCACGTTTGCTGTGTACATATCCGTTGTAATTAAAACCTTCACGAAATAGCACTTCCTTTCTTTAGTTAAGAGAAAACAGGTCAGAACTTTTCAAAGCCTACCAACATGCCGCCTTTTTCCGCATAGTAGCTGCAGAGGATCCGGCAAGGATGAATCTGGACATCCACATTCGGGAATGCTTCCAGAATCATCTGCTTGAGTTCATTGGCAGCACTGCTGTTCATACAGTGCGCGATCCGGACTTTGCCGGATTTCAAATGATTCTCCTTCAAGTAATTCAGCATAGCGGTTAAAGACTTTGCTTCGCCTCTGCACTTGCTTACGGGAGCCAAGGTGCCCTGAGGACTGGCTTCGCCTACAATCCGGATACCCAGCACGCCGGCAATCTTGGCAACAGCAGGAGAGACTCTGCCGTTGGCTGCAAAGTTCTTAAGGGATTCCAGGACAAATACCAAAGAGGTGGTTTCCTGGTACGCCTTAATTTTAACGCAGATCTCTTCAAAGGTCAATCCCTCGAGAATATAGTCACGAAGCTTCTCCACGATCAGCATCAGCTCAGGACCGGCAGAGAGGGAGTCGATAACGAATACCCGGTGGTCCGGACAATCTGCTTCGTAGACCTGTTTTGCGACACAGGCACTGTTGTAGCTTCCGGACAAACCGCTGGTAATGGTTACGCAGAAAATGTCATCTGCATCCCCGAAAGCATCCAACCAATCCACAGTGTTTGGGCAGGAGGTTTTGGATCGTCCCTTATAGGTTTCGAAATATTCGATCATGTCATTCGCGTTGGCATTGGCATCATCGACAAACTCGCAGCTGTCTGTGATGACCTTGAGTGGTGCGGATGCAAAGCTTGCGCCATCCAGGGAAATAATATTTGCAGAAGAGTCTGCAACGATTTTCATAGTTCTCATAAGTTGTTCCTTCCTTTCATAGGCAGGGTGATTGTATCATGACGGAATGTAGAAGCATACCTACCGTTCGCTGGATGACCCTCCTTTGCGTAGAATAGGACATTCTACCAGCCGGAGAGAGGGAAATATGGCAGGCTGTGGGCAAGGAAAACATAAGAGTATTCTTTTGTACATGTTTTCTATAATTTAGGATATAGCATTCTTTGTAGAAATTCAATACAATAATTGCATAAGAAATACTGGGAAAGGGGCATGTTTATATGTATAGAATACTGGAACTGAATCCACAATTATATGATTTCTCCGGCGATATTGATTTGCGAATGTCCATGTATGAAAACACAAAGAAACGGCTGCTGCGGAATGGTCAGAGCCTGTCAGACTTCGCAAACGGTCATCAATATTATGGTTTTCACCATGTAGATGGCGGCTGGTATTACCGGGAGTGGGCACCGTCTGCAGACCAGCTATATCTGGAAGGCGAGTTTAACGATTGGAACAAAACCTCTCATCCTTTAACCAGAGTGGACAATGAGAATTGGGAGATCTACTTGCCCGGCGATGGCGCATTGTGGCACGGTTGTAAGGTCAAGACCGTTGTAGATTACAAGGGAACCAGAACAGAGCATTTTGCACTTTATACCAAGCGTGCCGTCCAAAATAAAGAAAACAATACCTTTGATGCAGAAGTGGTGGATGACCAGTGGACCTTTCTGTGGACAGACCAGGACTTTGTTGGGGAAGATGAACTTTATATTTATGAGGCCCATGTAGGTATGGCCCAGGAAGAAGACCGGATCGGTACCTACCGGGAATTTGCGACGAAGATTCTGCCCCGCATCAAAAAGGCAGGCTATAACACTGTGCAGCTTATGGCCATTATGGAGCATCCCTATTACGGAAGCTTCGGATATCAGGTTTCCAATTTCTTTGCGGCAAGCTCCTGGTTTGGTCACCCGGAAGATCTGAAGTATCTGGTCAACAGAGCTCATAAGCTGGGAATCCGGGTGCTGCTGGATCTGGTACATTCCCATGCTGTGAAGAACACCGCTGAGGGAATCAACATGTTCGATGGCACTACTTGGCAGTTCTTCCATGACGGGGAAAAGGGCGAGCATCCTGCCTGGGGTACGAAATGCTTTGACTATGGCAGAACCGGTGTGCTGCACTTTTTGCTGTCCAATCTGAAGTTCTGGCTGGAGGAATACCACTTTGACGGTTTCCGCTTTGACGGTGTTACCTCTATGCTGTACCACGATCACGGTTTGGGAACGGACTTTAATTCCAATGACAAGTATTTCTCCATGAATACCAATCTGGAAGCCATTACCTATCTGCAGCTGGCAAATGAACTCATTCGTCAGGTAAAGCCCAGTGCCATTACCATCGCAGAAGATATGTCCGGTATGCCCGGTATGTGCTTGCCCATCCAGGATGGCGGTATCGGCTTTGATTACCGGCTTGCCATGGGACTTCCGGATATGTGGATCAAGGCCACAAAGACACAGGATGA
>JAFYLN010000172.1 GCA_017537045.1 Oscillospiraceae bacterium
AAAGCAGGGGAGTGGCTGGGTCGTCAGGTTCCGGGCTGCCTGGGAGCAGGACGAACCCATGTACCAGCTCTTCGGCCATCTGTTCTACGATGCCGAGGGAAATGAATACGAGATCAATCAGTGGAGCAGTATGTATGGCGACGCCGATGAGGACGGAAACATCACTTACTTCTACGATGAGTTCCCACTGCTGAACTTCACCGGCGATGAAGTCTGGCTCAGCCCCCATTATTCCCATAACTGGGTGGCGGAAGATCAGATCGTCATAAATATCCAGTAAATGAACAAGAGCAGGCAGCGCGATGCTGCCTGCTCTTGTTCGTATAAAAATAGACTCGCCCAATCGGAGGTATAATCCGTATGGACGAGTCTTTGTTGTTATTTCCTGGAGTCATTCTCCATTGCCTCTGCAATGGCGCGAAGAATAAAGGCATTCATAGATTCACCGGTGGATTCGATGTGCTTGTAAATAGACTCCCGCTGTTCTACGGTTGTACGAGCCTGGAGGTAGACAAATTTGTCACGGTACTTCTGGCTTGCTTTCTGCTGCGCTTCTGTAACTGCCATGAAAATAGACTCCTTTACATTACAATAAATATATGCATGTACATAAAATACCTAAAAGCCATGCCGAGATATTGTGGAATGTTCCAACTCGATATATGCATGTATATATGATAAAATTCAGATAGAAAATAAAACACGGCAGTGAAAGAGAGCGGCAACTCTCTTTCACCTGCGCAGGTGGTATCAGCACCTACACAACGGATCACTCCGCACCGTAAAAGTATTATATCTTTTTTCCGATTGTTTTGCAAGAGGGAAAGCGGAAGGGGAGCGAAATGTTAATGTTCACGACCGTCATCGTGTAGGGGAATCATTCCTGCACGATGTTTTGTTTTCCACACCAAAATATATGGAGGAATCATTATGGAAAACAAGCGGTTTTTGAATGCAAGCGACGTTGCTGAATTCATGGGTATTTCTGTACCGATGGCTTACAAAATCATCCGCCGTCTGAATGAAGAACTTTCTGCGCAGGGATTTATCACAGTTGCCGGTCGGGTCAGTCGATGCTATTTTGAGCAGAAAGTCTTTGGCGGAATTTCAGCATAAGGAGGAAGCGATATGCCTGCATATAAAGATGAAGAGCGCGGAACATGGCATGTAAAGTTCCAGTACAAGAATTGGAAGAATGAGAAGAAGTGGATCACCAAAAGGGGCTTTAAGACGAAGAGGGAGGCTCTTCAGTGGGAAAAAGACTATCTTCTTCAAAGGAATGGCAGCGTTGAAATGAGTTTTGCAGACTTTGTCAATATCTACCGCGCAGACAGAGCGCCCAGATTGAAGGAAAGCACTGCGATGACAAAGGACAACATTATAGACACCAAGCTGATTCCCTATTTTGGCAAGAAGCCTATTCAGGAGATCACTACCCGTGATGTGATGCAGTGGCAGAATGAAATGCTTCGCTATCGTGATCAGAACACAGGAAAACCCTATTCGAAATCCTATCTGAAGACCATCCATAATCAGTTGCGTGCATTTTTCAATCATGCAGTCCGGCATTATCAGCTGAAGGAAAATCCGGCTATGCTGGCAGGCAATATGGGAACTGAAAAGGGAATTGAAATGGATTTCTTTACGAAGGAAGAATATCTTCGTCTTGCAGACGCACTGATGGACGAACCCTTGGCATATTACTGCTTTCAGGTTCTTTACTGGTGTGGCATCCGCGAGGGAGAGTTGCTGGCGTTGACTTTGGATGACATTGATTTTCAGAAAGGAACGATCCGGATCAATAAGACCTTTCAGCATATCAAAGGAAAGGATATTGTTACCGACCCGAAAACGCCCAAGAGCAATCGGGTGGTACAGATGCCTGAATTCCTTGTGAAAGAATTGAAAGATTATGTGTCGATGCAGTATGATCTGAATTCGACGGATCGAATGTTTCCTGTTGGTAAAAGCTTTCTCTACCGAATGATGAAGAAAGGGTGCGAAAGCGCCGGACTGAGAAAAATCAGAATTCATGACCTGCGTCATTCGCATGTATCCCTTCTGATTCATATGGGATTCAGTGCAGTGGCGATTGCGGAACGGGTTGGACACGAAAGTGCAGATATCACTTACCGCTACAGCCATATGTTCCCCAGCGTTCAGAATGATATGGCAGCCCGATTGAATCGAATGATGGAGGTGGGTTCGGATGTCTGAAAAGGCAAGGGATGGACAAGGCAGGTGGCGGAGCAAGACGATCGCTTTCCGCATTTCCCCGGAGGAGAATGATCTGCTGGAAGAGTTTGTGAGGCTCTCAGGGCTCACCAAACAGGAATACGTTATCAATCGTGTACTGGAGCGACAGATTACTGTTATTCCGAATCCACGCGTACATAAGGCTCTTAGAGACAAAATGGAGCAACTCTGCATACAGCTTGGACAAGTAAGTAATGTAAATGATATTTCATCGGAAACACTGGCTGTATTGCAAATGACGACTGAAGTTTACAACGGATTGAAAGCGACGGAGAAATAATATAGATCAAGAGTGAGTAAGTCTTTGTAAAATTCAATAAAATTATATTCATATATTCATAAGGAAAAGCATCTATCAAAGTTTTTGGTAGATGCTTTTGCTTTTGGATTTTATTATATATATCGTGGTTATATAATGCAATACCGAAAAAACGCGATAAATACAAAAGTATTTTCGTAAAAATCTATTGACGAAAATATGTGCGATAATGTATAATGTTTATATGTAATTGATTGGTTGTTTATACATTTATATAAATAGACCGTCTGATATTGCAGTCCTAAAAACTAGGAGCGAAGGGAGTGATTATATGAATGCGCTAAAATTCAGTATCAGTATGAGATATGATTATAAACAAGTTCCAACAAAAGTATCAAAGGTAGTTGCGGATGGGATCGATAGGTTAAAAGCGTTGAGTTTCCAACCTAGGAATATCCTAGAAGTCTATTTGGATGCTCAAATATTGGCGAAAAAAAGAGCTCGGCCCTATCATCCGATGCGTTTTATGGCAGCGTGTAATCAATCTACAAATGAAACTACTGTACCTTACTATCGGGATCCGGAGTCGGTCTACAACGAGATAGTAAAACAATGGCATAAAATTGTACCGGAAGATTTTATGGAACAGTACGAAGCATATTTATATCAACGCCATAGTGAATCTGGGTGGGAAAACGGATTGCTTTTTGATTGCTTTGTTGGAAAAGCATTTAAAGATGAGCATCTGCTGCTGGTAGATCCAAGCCCTACATTTATGCGCAAATGCAGGAAGATCAACAAAACAATAACTGCTGCCTTTTCGGATTTTGATGTTGCCGCAGCATACGGCTGTGATGCCGCACGCAAGGGTAAAGTGAGACAAATTGACTGCCTTCCGACAAACAATTATCAAAGAGCTTTATGCTTTGCCGGGGACCGTACACCCGGAGAAATCGAATGGAAGCTGGGAAAAGTCCGTGATGGTTTGGAACCCAAAAGACAATCTAATATATTTCTGGTACTACCCACAAAATACCTGGAAAAGAGACAGAGTGAACCGGATCTATGGGAATATATTAATAAGCATTTTACGATCTTTAAAATAATACTGTTGGATAAGCAAGTACTGATGAACAGTCCTCAAAAGCGTGCCGTAGTTATCCTCCAGAATGAGACCACTCAGAAAAAGACGGAGATTCTTGTCCAAAAAACAAGGCTGATGGACAATCATACATTTGCTACATTGGAATTCCGTCGAGTCCCATACAGCAGCTTCCCCAATCGGGACCGTACTTTGAGCGAGATGTATGATACGGATTATATTGACTATTCAGAACCAAATCGACGCAAAAAGCCGTTGGAATATAAGTTTAGTATTGAAATATCAATATGGCTGTCGCTGACCTCAGATGAGAAAGGGAGAAGCAGACCCACCTACGGCATATACGATTATCCGACCAAAGAACAGCTCCGAAAAAATACATTGCCTCGCGGAAAAGGACTCCAGACCAGGATTGCCGGGAAGTGGTACGGGAGCCGCGAAGAGGCAATCAGATCCGCAGAAAGGCTATTGCTTGAAAATGAAGAAGCAGCAAAGCAAATGCGTAACGCAGTGGAGAGGGAATACAGCGAAAGACCTGTGTCCTTGAAAACAATGGTCTTTTTACGCTGGGAAGAAATGCACGGGCAAAAAGGCTTTGACGAGGACCTCTGCCGGGATGTATTTTTTGAAAGTGACAGTGCCAGTAAAATGATATGTGCAATGATGGTCGGAGAGGTGCAGGAACTGGAAATCAGGAATGTCGTAGATGCTTATGTGGCAGAAAAAGAGTATTCTGATGCTCAGATCAGTCGACTCTGGCGACAGCTGGAAATTGTTTTTGATTATGCGGTAATTGATAAACGATATCCGCGTAATATTGTCCGCACCATAGTACGTACAAGGGATCATGCCAGAAGAGAGCAGGCGGATATGCGACGCGCATTGACCAATTGCTCATTTACCAAAGAACAAGAGCGACTATTTATCACATATTTACAGTCCGATACGCAGAATCCTGAATTGGCACTGATGCATTTGGTGAGGTATTACTCCGGGCTCCGGATCAGTGAGCTCCGGGCACTGACTTGCGAGGATTTTCATTATGATGCCGAATTGGATTTGGGCCAACTGTCTGTGACTAAATCAATGGTTTATCGGAGTAGCGAAGTCAAAATGCTCCCAGAGGAGTATCGGAGATTTATCCCGCTGCCCACAATGGTGACAAAAAAGCTTCGAGATAAGCTGGAAAATATTAAGTCTACCGGTAAAAGTCCTCTATTCATAAATGCAGGCAAGAATAAGATCATATCGCCGAAGCAGATATACGCATATCTGAACGCAATTCTGGAAAATGTCCTGGATATGAAAGAATTTATTGTCCCTATTTTTTCGGATGATGACTCTGTTAGAGAAGAGGATATCAATCAGTATGGCGGTGATCTGATCCGCAGTAATTTCCAACACCATGCACTGTATGATTCACTCATGGAACCTGAGGAAACGGATTTTTTGATGGGACGCAAGCCGCGTACAACAGAGGCACAGTACTACTGTGATTATAACAACCCTTATATCCAACTCCAGATGCGAGTCAAACTTGATCGGTGGGCTAATATGCCAATGGCCAATACCTCAAAACAAACGACCCAGCGGATGACATTGAATGGCGGAAATAACACAACCATTGTTACGTCTAATCGGACAGGTCGGAGAGAATTGTGTGTTGAGTTGGATATTGACAGAACAGAAGATGCGGCAATTGACTTGCAGGTATTTGCGCAATACGGGGGACAATTACATATTGAGTATTATGAGGAGGAATGATTATGCCATATCCTTTGGCTGATGCGGGGTATGCGGTGATGATAGAGGGGAAACCGACTTTCTACGGTATGCTTGTGAAATATTATGATGATATCGCAAAAAAGTATGGACTTAGTGCAAAAACAAACGAAACTTATGCCAAAGAGTGTGAAAGGTATATTATACCTAAGCTGGATAGGCGTTCATTGGATGAGTATATAGCCGAGGATTACGATCGTATCCTCCAGGAAATTGCTTTGACAGAAGAGCGCTGCTCGAGATCCACACTGTTAAGATATCGTCGACATATCAAACGCGTGGTGGAAATGGCGGTAGAATGCGAAGGAATGCGCGATCCACTTTGGGGCGTGGAATTTATGCCTCCTACAACTCCCGGTCATATAGAGCAAAAAGAAAAAATGACCCTCCCCAAATCTCTTACAGTGCAGCAGCAATGCCAAATCCGGGATGCGATATACTCAGATGCTGATAAGTCAGGTGATAAAATGGGACTTATGCTTGCGTACGAAGCCGGGTTGCGTCCTAAAGAGGTTGCTGGTGTATCATTTGGCGATTTCCAAATGTACAGTGGTTATGCTATTGTTGCATTACATACATCTACAATTGGGCAAGGACATGAACGTCACGGAAGACTGAAAACCAGGAACGGATATCGCATGGTGGTATTTGGCGAAAAAGCATCCAGGATAATTTTGAGTCGTAAAGAACGGATTGAAACAGCACTGAAAATCGGTAAGATTAATATTCAATATGGTGCTATGTCAGCGATTTCGGTAGCACCCATGGTTGCAAGGATTGATAATCCGATGGTTCCGTATTCATCTATCCAGATTTCTAACTCATACCGTGCGCTATTGCGGGATGTGGGATATGATAATAGAGACTATCAAGCGGCGGTTCGGATAGTAGGATCGGAAGACTTTACGGAAGCGGAACGAAAAGCTAATCCAGAAGAACTGGGTTTTGCTAAAGTTAAGGATCCTACAGTTTATATCAATCGACGTCAGTTCTGTACGGATATGCATATTGTGGGATGCACGCCCGAAGAGCGGCAATATGCTATGGGTCATAGGATTGAAAATACTTCAGTCGATCGACGAACATTCCGCAATGAGGATATGCTGAAAATATTGGCAGATAAGCTCAATAGACGCCCCAGCGTAAATAGAAAGGTCCTATCGCCGCAATGTTATACTGTATCACAAGGGGAGTATGTTAATCGAGACTTTAATAATGAGCACATCAAACTCCCAGTAAAAAAGGGGAAAATCAGGATTTGGGTATCCAGCCACGAAAGTATTTGCTTTGCTCAACTAACGATAACACCACCAGAAGGCGTTAATATCGGTTGTACATATTACGATAGTGAGGACCGATCAGAACAACGGCAAACGGTCAATGTCTTAAATGACTACTACGATGCATTCAAAGAAGCATATAATACGTTCGAACAGCAAAAGAACGACTTACTTGAAACGAAGACCATTCATAAATGAGTTGAATGTGCTTATTCAGGATTTAATGGTGTTACAAACACCGAAATAAGCACAAAAGGACTGAGATGGAAATGGAACAATCTGGAGAGAACACAGAAATGAGAACTAAGAAAAATGTTGGTCAAAAATTGGTCACAGAAAAGAGAAAAACGAAAAACCCGTTGCAGCGCAACGGGTTTTTCGTTTACATGATAAATTCGGATTATTCCCACTCGATGGTGCCGATGGGCTTGGGGGTCAGATCGTACAGGACGCGGTTG
>JAFYLN010000173.1 GCA_017537045.1 Oscillospiraceae bacterium
AAGGCCAACAACTTCATCCGCTGGATCGAAGACACCAACGAAAAGATGGGCCTGCCCAACAAGTTTGATGTGATTCAGGACAAGGACATCGACCAGATGATCGCCTGGGCCAAGAAGGAAGCCAATCCCCTGTACCCCGTCCCTGTGGTCTGGGCCAAGAAGGACTTCCACCGGCTCATTGAATCCATTCGCAAATAAGCCAACTGACACGCATTATGCGCCCTCCCAATTTCTGTTGGGAGGGCGCTTCTTTTTTGCCTCTGCAGGCGGATACCATTAGAATTTTGCCCCAAATCCCCTTTCCCCTATCGACGAAATATGGTTTTCGTGCTATAATGCCACTACTAAAATGTGAAGGAGGCTTTCCGTATGGGTGATGGCCGCAACAATCAACACTTAAATGTCGGTCTGCTGGCCCATGTTGGTGCAAGCAGATGAGAACCACTCTAAAAACCTGATTATACATAAATTTATCCCGGCTCGCCGCAACTGGCAAGCCGGGATTTTGATTCACAACCCGAACTTATTCAATTCCCTTATAACCATTCTTTTCCGCATGACCCAGCAAATACAGAAATGCAAATGCAGGAATTCGAAGCATGTCCTTGCCAGACTTGGTATTGTGTACACCAAAGTCAGATGCACTCTTGGTCACAACAATAGCCGCAGAAGCATCTGCACACAATTCAGAAATTGCATCATCATCCGGAATCGGAGCGCCTTCCCGATATTTTACCTCAATTAGAATATTACCCGCATTATGGTAATCGACAACAATATCAATTTCCTTATTCTTTTTACCACCCCGGAAATAGCCTACGGAAGTCGCTTTCTGATAATAGAAGGCGGCTACATGCTTATAAACAGCGGTCTCAACAATTTTGCCCATTTCTATGGGATCCGTCAGCAGGGAATCATCCATGAGTACGGCATTACGAATAGCTGCATCAGCAATGTAGATTTTCGGCTTGGATTTCAGAACACGCTTGCCCGCCATATCCACCGGCCAACTCTGATAGATGAGATTTGCACTTTCCAAATACTGAATATAGTTTTCTACCGTGGGTCGGGATACACCACTGAGTTCCTTTGCAATCGCATCAATAGATACAATTTCCGAAGATACATTGCACAGATACAAAAAAATACGTTCCAACTCAGTGGCATTACGAATCTTGTAAAGAGACGGAAGATCTCTCTTTAGGACCTTATCTACCACATCTTCACGCATAATTTGCTGTGCCATAATATCATTATCAGCCAATGCCAGCTCCGGGAATCCGCCCACCTGCAGATACCTATTAAAATGGTTCTGCACCTTAGACAGTTGCAGCATAATCTTTGTACGGTCTTGCTGTGTCATGTGGAGCATTTGGGTCATCTTTAGATTCTTAGGCAATTCCGGACGGTCCAGATTCAATATCTCACAGTACTCATAAAAGGACATGGTAGGCACCTGAATGACAGTCCAGCGACCCGCACCACTCTCTTGATTGCCCTTGATCAAGGCCGGGCTAGCAGAACCGGTTGCAACTACCTGTGTGTCAGGCTGCATATCATAGATTGTCTTAAGCCACTTATCCCAGTCTTGTGCGTACTGAATTTCATCAAAAAAGTAATATACATCCTGTTCCGCATAGATATTTTCATGGTAGCATTCCAAAACATCATTCACGCCTGCCAGCTTCAGCATGGGGTGATCCATAGAAATAAACACAATTTTCTGCGGAGCAATTCCACGTTCCAACAGCGTCTCAATCATCTGATACTGAATCGTGGTCTTACCCACTCGTCTGGTACCAGTAAGTACAACTGTCCGTCGGAGATCTGCTTGGTCTAAACGCTTCATTGCTTCGTGAAATGCGAATCTCTTATATGTCTTGGACATCCTGGGGTTTATTGTGCCAGTTTTCCACCAGGGATTAAATGCCGACAACACTTTCAAGATACTTTCTCTGCTTGTAATAGCCATTTATCTCTCCTCCTTTTAGCAGTATTATAGCGTATACTTTCATTATAGTCAATAATTATTATAAGTATACTTATATATTTAGTTTTCCATTTTGAATATTTCGACGCTTTACATTATTATATGCCATTATTCTACCCCAATACCGCTTGTATACCGCAAACACAAGCTGTAACACTGCATCTACTCTTCTATAAAAATATCAAGACAAAATTTTATCCCGGCTCGCCGCAACTGGCAAGCCGGGATTTTTTATTTGATTTCTTGCTCTAACGCATCAAATTCACTTGTGCTGAAAAACTCTCCCAGAGTAATCTCCAGACCGTCACACAGCTTTTTGATGGTTATCGCCCCCGGATTTTTACTTTCTCCATTCAGGATACTTTTTATTGTCGCCTGAGGAACAGCAGACACAGAACTCAAACCATTGGGCGTGATCCCACGCTCCTGACACAAACACCTTATTCGGTTTGCGATTGCTTCTCTTGTATCCATGCTCAGATCCTCCGGATGATTTATCACTATATATGATACCCCAAAGCAAGTCACCGCATTAGTGAGATGTCACTAACACGCATTGAAAAACGAAATATTCTGTGGTATCTTAGTGATATATCACTAACTATTCCGGATTCAGCTAACCGGATTAGAACCGGAGGATATGCTCATGACAGATATTGAACAAAAAGCC
>JAFYLN010000174.1 GCA_017537045.1 Oscillospiraceae bacterium
AATGCTTCGGAATTGTTGCGCCCGCCGTAGAGGGTCTGGAAGCAGATGCCGCAGGCCACATTGAAGGGCAGCAGAAACTGGATCAGCAGTTCCATGACGGTCACCCGGGCAAAGAAGGATGCACCGATGAAGAATGCGGTGAGGAGCAGCAGATCCACCCCGGCAAAGAGGGTCATTCGGGCGGCATAGACCTGACGGAGAGTATAAAATGTTGTACCCTCTACTTCCATGGCATCATATGTCCGGTTTTTCCAGAGTTCTGGCAGAATCAGAATCACAAACAAAGGGGCGGCAATACCCAAGCTGCGGCGAATATACAAAGCACCTTCCATCTGTTGCAGCAGCAGGCATACTGCGAATAGCAACACAGCTTGGGCAACCCACCAGACCTTTTTAATATATTTGCTCTGCTGATACAAAAATTCTGAGGAAGACAGTGTTTGCTCGGTTTCTTCGGCAACAAATGCAGCTTTAGATACAGCAATGGTTTTCTGCAATTTGGATTCATCAATGGGAAGATCATATGAATATTTCATGGCAATTCCTCCTTTCCTAAGTAACTGGCCAACAGTTCCTTGGCCCGTTTGATTCGGTATTTCACCAGCGGCAATCCGATGTTCAGAATTCTGGCGATCTCTTTCTGCTTTACCTCCTGGAAGAAAAACAGAATGGTCACTTCGCGTAATTCCGTGGGTAGCTTTTCAAGTGCTCCACGAACATCCAGCCGAAGATCCAACGGTGGCATTTCACAGATTGTTTCCTCTGGCAATTCCTCGATTGATGTTTCCTGCGGCATCCGGTAGAAATCCCGGCAGATGTTGCCTGCAATCACATAGAGATAATTCTGTGTTTTCCCGTAATGCTGGTAAGTGTTGAGAGTACGGAAAAACCGGGCAAAGACTTCCTGGGTTGCATCTTCGGCATAGCTTTTATCTTTGATATGCAGATGGCAGTACCGCAGAATCACGGGATAATGCTTTCGGACGAAGGTTTCGATGGCTGTATCATCGCCGTTTTTCATCCGGTGGATCAATAAAAAGTCAGTATCCATGTTTTTCCTCCTCTCTTTGCTTCTAAAAGGCCTTTCACTTAGTATAACGTTGCAAATGGGAAAAAAGATAGTTTGATTGAAGAATTTTTGCCAAGCAGCACAACCTTGGCATAATAAAACACCGCAGTCTTGAACAATCAAGATTGCGGTGTTTTTGTAGAGATATATCTCTTTGAAAAAATTAACAGTAAATGATAGAAATCGATGTGCTTATTTCGTAATTAGCCAGTTCTCTTCTTCGGTGTGGATAACAAGAGGTCTAGGAATACGAATTGCACAACTGGGCCAATAATGGCATTCACCCAGGGGGAACCTAATGTAGGAATATACGTAAAGAGATATCCAAAAACAAAACCTATCAGGCCACCGATAAAAATCGTTGGGATCCTATTCGTAATGAAATACCTGAACCATCCAATCCCATCCGGCTTTTTTCCAAACAAACCGGCAAGCATTAGCATTATTCCAATTATGCATCCGCTCCAGAACTTAATTCTAGTATCAGTTCTTACTAGGCCATCAAATGAGAGGTTGAGCACCGCATTATCTCGGGCTGTTCCCATGTCCTGCAGGATATCCTGGTACTCCGCGTATAGCGCAGGTTCATCAGTTACAGTCCCCCCGCTGATAGCAACCAATTTCTCCAAATTATCGATGCGTGTTTCTACCCTATGATAGAAGAAAAGATTGGCATCGATAAAGGGAAAGGCAATAATGAAAATAATCAGAATTGCAATTACCACAGCCCAGAACACACGGGCTTTCTTACCAGTGGCAAGCTTTTCAATCCATTCTGCAATTTTGTCAGGCATATACTTTACCTCCTTTTTTGTTTCAATTATACAATGAAACATATATTTTTCAACAGCATTCGACACACGAATTATGCTATAATCCAGAAAAAGGGGTGATATTATGGGACCTTTACAAAATTTGTTTTCCCTCAGAGCAGATATGCAAAGAAAAGGTTGGACAATAGATAGTTTTCGATTTCCCTTCAGAGAAGTAAACTACATCGTTCTTGCAATTCTATATTCACCGGAAGAAGCGAAAGAAAAGTATGCTTTGTTAAAGCTTGATTTCCTGCATCCTGAAAATTTTAAGCATCACCTGCTTGTACCTGCAAATTCCAACGGATTAATGGCGGATGCAATGGAATTGCGTATTTTCTTTAGGATACCGCCAGACTATGAGCATTTGGGAGATGCCTTAAGAACCCTTACAAGAGAACTTGGATATTGCACTCCTACAAAAGTAAATACGGAAAAATCCAAGACTGAAAAGAAAGCCATCGTTTACAAGATAAGCGATGAGAATAGTGATGATGCAGAAAAGCTGTATTGTTTTGCCGTAAAGCGGAATCCTGTTCTTTGGGACAAAGAGGCCAACACCCCCAGGCAGTTGAAGAGGTCGGCTAATAATGACCGAAAAACTCAATTTCTCAGACCCACCCTCTATGAAAAACTTGGGAAAGACGATACTCTCAGTTTCTGTTACTCAAACAATCCTAAGATGGATTATTCGGATGAAGTAATCATTGATAATTGGCTGAAGAATAAAGAAAAAGAACTCAATTTGCAGCCAGTTTAAAGTCTATTTACAAAATTCTGGCAATTTCGCAATATTTCTATGATATTTTATATATACAGGTAGGTTGCGCCTGTAAAGTTATCCGAGTCCATCGTAAGATGGAGACAAGTCTATCCGATTTCAAAAACAAAAGCTATCTACAACAACTAAGGAAAATCAATGCAAGGGATCCTTCGGGATCAAAACAATCCGAGGCTGGTGCGCATGCATCAAATGAGTATGGGAGTACGGTGCTGTACGGATTCCCTTCACAATACTCAAAAAAGAATTATGGGTGCGGCTCATACCCGCACAGTCAACTATGAAATTCGTGATCCGGCTTTGTGCGTCGGAGGTGGATAGGAAATCTATTCACTCAGACGTTTATCACGAAGGGAGGTGGTTGCTATGGTATTTGATTCTTTCGCAAACCATTACCATGCAATCTGTACATACACCATGCAGACCACCTCCGGCCGCAGAGACAACACTAAATAATAATTTAACAATCCGGGAGTATTGCTTTGGCACAGAAAAGGCCAGAGCAAAGTCCGGAGAACAAAACATTTAGTGAATTGGTATGCTATCACCTGGATCGGCTCGGGTGGAATTATGCCGACCTTTCCGAGGAAAGCCATATATCAAAGACTACCATATGTAGAATTGTATCCAATCTAGACCACAGGGGAAATGCCTATCGTACCAGTATTGAAGTTGTTGCTGCATTTGCAATAGCCTTTCAACT
>JAFYLN010000175.1 GCA_017537045.1 Oscillospiraceae bacterium
AAAGCTGAATACCCTTGATGCGGATATTCTTCTTCCGAATCAGTTCTACACTCTTGTCACCGTGGGTATCATCCTCGTCTTCCGAGTCACGGCCTATGTCGTGGAGCAGGCTGAAATAGATCAGGATCTGCTTGTCCTCTTCAGAAAGGCTTACGCCTGAATGCTCACAGTAAATAAGGGTCAGAAGGAGTACCCGCAGGATGTGCTTGATCCCGTGGTACATGAAAAGGCCTTCCTTGGGATAGCCCAGGGTGACTGCAATGGAGCCATACCGGAAGAAATCCTTCGTAACAGGCGCCAGGAGTCGAGGCACATGGCCCTCGGTTGAAGGAATCATATCTGCGTACTGGAAAATGGGACTGACACCGGGCTTCAGGATGACCTCGTGCTCTGCTCGGTAACCCGGGTTGTAGACCAGAATTTGCTCAGGTGTGACCGTCGCAGAAACCAGTCTGGTACCACGACCGCTTCGGTTGGCAAACCACAATGCGCAAACAGGGTCCGTCGACCAGGAGATCGCATTTGCCGGGTCCTGGGACATTTCTCCCATGCCACGGTAGATCGTGATCAGACCATCTTCATCCGGTTCCGGCATTTCAGTCTGGGGTGCATGAGAGAATACATATTCCAGCACTTCCGGCTTCCACATCCCGTTTGCGTAGCCAATGTGGGTATGAATGGAACTCCATACATCAAAGACCTGCTCCGGTTCGATTGCCATGTATCGACGCTCGAAGTCATAGATCTGCATCGGCAGCGGGACATTCATCATGTAGAAGGTCATCCACTCGTGCTTACGTCGTGCAAGCCCGAATTCTGGCGACCGAAACTGCTGATCCATGGTGCGGATTACATCCTTCAGGCCTTTCTTCTGGAACGGTATCCAGCAATAATGACCTTGCTCAAAGTCAGCATAAAAGGCGTTCTGAAAGGCTCTGGAACCATCAAAAACTACTTTTTCGATGTCCATTCCGCACTCTTCAAGGACTTGCTTAAGTTCATCGAAGGTCAGACCATCTTCGGTTTGCGCTGTCACGATTTCGGGTGTTAATGAGTCAAATCGCGTCATGCAACCTCGTACATCTTTTACAAGGCTCAATGTGTTTTGCATTGGATCACTCCTCGTTATTTAGATTTGTATATAACGGGGCTGGCCATATGGCTCCCCGAGAAAAAAGTTGGGGGAGCCATATAGCTCCGATCTATATAAAAAAGCGCCCACCAGAAAAACTGATGAGCGCTTCTTGAACAAAGATATCAAGATATGAAATTGTAATTCCCGAAGGGTACTCCCCTTCCGAGTTTATTATGGCATGCGCATCTATGGAAAGATGCGTGAGAACAAAAAAGTGCCCAAGGCATAAAATCCTCGGGCACTGAAAAAATCGGACAGACGAATGATTACGATTGATAATCTCGGATAACTGATACTGAGATTATACCATATGTTAGTCGTTTTTGCAACCAGTTTGTGAAACAAGGGTCTATGACCCATCGATTTTTGGCACTCAACTTTAAGTTTGTTGCTTTTGAGACATCAAAACAGTACAATATAGAAAACGGATGGGGAGGTTCACAGTATGGATAACGCGAAAATGGGCGAACTGATCCGGGATTCCAGAAAAGAAAAAGGACTGACACAAAAGGATATCGCCGAAAAGCTTGGCATCACCGACCGGGCTGTTTCCAAATGGGAACGAGGTATCTGTGCGCCAGATATAGCATATATCGAGGAGCTTGCTGAGATGCTCGGTCTTACCGTTGCAGAACTGATTGCCGGACAGAGGATGGAACAGCCTCCTGCCCAGGAAGTGGAAAGTGCTATTAAGGAAACAATAACCTATTCTCAGAATGAGATGAAATCTAAACGGAAAACAGCCAGCAAAAGGACGTGGATTGCCGTGGGAATCCTATTGGTTCTCGCAATTGCAATCACGATTGGTGTGCTCTGGTATCAAGGTGTTTTCTATAAGATTGGTACATACCCCTCCCCTGATGGCAAAACGATCACAACGGTTTACAGCCGTATGTTGAGCCGCGGAAAAGCTCCTTCCAATGATGGCTTTACGCTTAGCGATGAAGGTTACTATCGTGGAAGACATGGTTATGGAGAAGCAGAATTCCGAGGGTTGTGGTGGTCACCAAATAGCTGCTATCAGGTAGTAAGTATGGATACTGAAGATGGTATCTGGCTTGCGCTAACCGACTATACCCGAAATATCGGCACCAACCTTACGAACAGACTGGAACGAACCCTATACGAATGTGAGTTCTTTGCGGATGTTCCCTACGATGAAGAGGGCTGGAAACCACTAATCACCTTTGAATTCTTACAGTGGAGTGAGGCAGATCCCGAAGTGATGCAGGTTTACTTCTGTTACACAGATAAGAACGGACAGTTCCAGGAGGGCTATATGTGGTATGACTATGAAACCGCAGAAGCTTCCGGACACATGAGGATAAAGCAGGGTGAAAAGGAATCTGACCCCTTTTATGATCTGATCAATGACCTTATGTCCTAAGTCAATAAATGAAGGCCGGATGTTCTCGCATCCGGCCTGAATTATTAGCACTGGGAATATGCCATGTTTCCAACAGCTGAAGACAGAAGTTCTACTCCATTGAATCTGGGATTCAGCCAATCTGACATGGCCTCAGTAGGTAAAATCACCGGCATCCGGTTATGGATGAAAGAAATGGACTCTACCGGGTCCTTTGTGAGAATCGAAAACACTGGTCTTCCCTGCTCGATCCTGTAAATGCCAGCCAGGAAGAATCCGTTGACATCACTGGGAGCAATTTCGTACTTCTGTTTCCCCTGCCCTGTCTTCTGCCATTCATAATAGGAATCTGCAGGCACCAGGCATCTGCGCTGGCGCATACCGTCGGCAAACATAGCTTTCTGCGCGGCAGTTTCACTCCGGGCATTGAAGATCAGCTTGCCATCCGGGAGCTGATAACCCCACTTCATACCAAAGGCCTGCGGCTCCAGCTTGCGGTTACTGGCAATGACTGCAGCGACATCCCCCGGGAACACTTCCCCGGTTTTTACCTCAATCTGGCGGCTCTGAAGGTTCTCAAGGACTGCCTGGACCATCTCAGAGCTGCTTTCTTTGGAAAAAGTATATCTGCCGCACATACCTATCACCTCTTTCTCGTAGTATACCAGAAAGGTCCATCAATTACTATACTATTATCATTTGAAATTCCGCTCAGGACAAATCTGGCATTGTAATTCAAACGTCTATTGGATATTGCTTTATGGCCAGAATGTTGTATAATGCGCTTATCAAACTACGAAAGGTTGCGATGATATGTACGAAGAGATTACCAAGCAGGCACGTACTGTAGTGACCGAACTGCTTGATCAGGCAAATATGAAGCCGGGTTCCTTACTGGTTATTGGCTGCTCCTCCAGTGAAATGGTTGGAAAAAGAATCGGTAAAGGATCTTCTATGGAAGCAGCGCAAGCAGCCTTTGCTGGAATCTATCCTGTACTGCAGGAGCATGGAATCCATTTGGCCGTCCAATGCTGTGAACACCTGAATCGTGCGCTCATTTTGGAACAAGATGTTGCAGAACAGCGCGGTTATGAGATTGTAAATGTTATGCCGCAGCCCCACGCCGGTGGAAGCTTTGCAGTGACTGCATGGAATGCTTTTTCCAATCCCGTTGCCGTGGAAACGATTGCTGCAGAAGCTGGCATTGATATTGGCGGTACTTTAATAGGTATGCACCTGCGCCGGGTGGCCGTCCCTGTCCGCACAAGTGAGAAGCAGATTGGAGAAGCCATCGTCTTGTGTGCTAGGACCAGGCCGAAATACATCGGT
>JAFYLN010000176.1 GCA_017537045.1 Oscillospiraceae bacterium
CCCCACCAAGAAGGAGCAGATCTTCTCCACCGCAGCCGACGGCCAGACTTCCGTTGAAGTTCACGTCCTGCAGGGCGAGCGCGAGATGGCTGCCTACAATAAGACCCTGGGCCGCTTCCAGCTGGGCGGCATTGCACCCGCACCCCGCGGCGTTCCCCAGATTCAGGTTACCTTTAACATCGATGCCAACGGCATCGTGAATGTTTCCGCCAAGGATCTGGGCACCGGAAAGGAAGCAAACATCTCCATCACCGCTTCCACCAACCTGAGCCAGGAAGATATTGACAAGGCTGTCCGCGAAGCTGAGCAGTTCGCTGCCGAGGATAAGGCTCGTAAAGAAGAGGTCGATACCCACAATATGGCTGACCAGACCATCTACCAGACCGAGAAGACCCTGAACGAGCTGGGCGACAAGATCGACGCTTCCGAGAAGGCTTCCATCCAGAGTGCGGTTGACAACCTGAAGGAAGTCAATAAGGGCACTGACATTCAGGCCATCAAGGATGCAACCGAGGCTGTCCAGAAGGCATTCTACGCTGTTTCTGAGAAGCTGTACCAGCAGGCTAATCCTCAGGGTGCACAGGGCGGCTACCAGCAGCCCGGCGACGACGGTGTCGTCGATGCCGACTACGAGACTGTCGATTGATTGACCCCATAAAAAGGGGCGGCAAAACGCCGCCCCTTTTTGGGCTATTATTCTTTATATGTCATTCCGAGCCAGTGCGCACACTGGCGTGGGAATCTGTTCTTTTGCGGCTCATGAGAGCCGTGCGATGCAAAGCGTCGCAAAGGATGCGGATTGCCACGTCGGTTCTTCAGATCTCCTCGCAATGACAGAGTGTAAATGAGGTGCAAATCATGCAGGGAATGACAAAAAGAGAATTACAGGTTACTGACGAAGAACAGATCAGGGAGATTCTGGATGCTGCAAAGGTGCTGCATCTGGGGCTTTGCGTAGATAATGAACCCTATGTAGTTCCGATGAACTATGGCTATTGCCTGGAAGACGGCCATCTGACGCTGTATCTGCACAGCGCAGTGCGCGGCAAAAAGCTGGATATGATCCGCGCCAATTCCAGAGTGTTTTTTGAAATGGACTGCGACCGGGTGCCCTTTGCGGGTGAAAAGCCCTGTCAGTATGGTCTGGCCTATTCCTCTGTCATGGGTCGCGGCACTGCCACGATCGTGGAAGATGTAGAGGAAAAAATGCGGGCAATGACACTGCTGATGAAGACCCAGACGCAGAAGGATTTTGAATTCAATGACCGGCTGGTCAGTATCGTCGCAGTCATCCGGATCGATGTGACGGAATATACCGCAAAAAAACGTCTGATTCCGGAGAAATTGAGGTAAAAGTACATGGCAGAAAATAAACGTGATTATTACGAGGTGCTGGGTGTCGACAAGGGCGCCGACCTCGAAGCAATTAAAAAAGCCTACCGTAAGATGGCTATGAAATACCACCCTGACCGCAATCCCGACAATAAGGAGGCAGAGGAAAAGTTCAAGGAAGTGGGCGAAGCCTACGAGGTTCTTTCCGATGCTGACAAGCGCGCCCGCTATGACCAGTACGGCCACGCCGGCGTGGATCCCAATTTTGGTGCCGGTGCCGGCGGCTATGGCGGTGGGTTCGGCGGTTTCGGTGATTTCGGCGATCTGGGCGACATTTTTGGCTCCTTCTTTGGCGGCGGCGCATCCCGTGGCAGTAATGCCAACGCGCCTCGTAGAGGTGAAAATGTCATGAGCCGTCTGGAACTGACCTTTGAGGAAGCGGCCTTCGGCTGCGAGAAGGAAGTTTCCGCTGTCCGTATCGAGAATTGCCCCAACTGTTCCGGCAGTGGCAGCAGCGACGGTGCGGTAGAGACCTGTACCACCTGCCGCGGCAGCGGTCAGGTGCGCACCACCCAGAATTTCATGGGTATGGCCATGCAGTCCACCTCTACCTGCCCCAGATGTAATGGCAAGGGCAAGATCATCAAGAATCCCTGCAACACCTGCCGCGGCAAGGGCAAGGTGCGCAAAACCCAGAAGATCAAGGTCAAGGTGCCCGCCGGTGTGGATGAGGGACAGAGTGTCCGCGTCCGCGGTGAGGGCTGTGTCGGCTTCAACGGCGGCCCCAGCGGCGACCTGCTGGCGGAGGTCTACATCAAGCGCCATCCCATTTTCTCCCGCAACAACATGGATGTGCTGTGCGAAGTGCCCATCACCTTTACACAGGCAGCCCTCGGTGCGGAAATTCAGGTACCCACACTGGATGGAAAGGTGCCTTATGAGATTCCTGAAGGCACTCAGACCGGCACCACCTTTACACTGGCCGGTAAGGGCATCCCTGAGATCAACAATCCCCGCCGCCGTGGTAACCAGCGGTTCACCGTTGTGGTGGAGACCCCCACCCGGTTGACCCGCGAGCAGAAGGAACTTTTGCGCCAGCTGGATGGCACGCTGGAGGAGACTCCCAAGCGGAAGAAGTTCTTTGAATCCATCAAGGATATTTTTGACTGATCAAAATTCCCGAATGTGAAAACATTCGGGAATTTTTGCGTGGATTTCAAATTGATGTTGATCGCACCATGCAGCGTGGATAACGTAGGGGCGACCAATGGTCGCCCGTGCGGTACAATGTTACGAATTTGCCGAAAACCAATGCGAATTCGTAACATTTCTCTGCGCGGGCGGCGGGTCGCCGCCCCTACATTCACGATTGCAACAGATCAATAAACTGAAATTTGTAAACAGAAAACAAAGAATCCCCGGCAGGGGCACCTGCCGGGGAAGTGTGCTTTGTGAAGCGGTTTTCAGCTTACAGCTGGGGACCTGCTGCGACCAGAGCCTTGCCCTCGTCGTTGCCGGTGTACTTGGTGAAGTTCTTGATGAAGCGTGCAGACAGATCCTTGGCCTTTTCCTCCCAGATAGCGGGATCGGCGTAGGTGTCTCTGGGATCCAGGATGCCGGAGTCAACGCCGGGCAGAGCGGTGGGAACTTCGAAGCCGAAGTAGGGGATGGTCTTGGTCTCAGCCTTCAGGATAGAGCCATCCAGAATAGCGTCGATGATGCCGCGGGTATCCTTGATGGAGATACGCTTGCCGGTGCCGTTCCAGCCGGTGTTGACCAGGTAAGCCTTAGCGCCGGACTTTTCCATCTTCTTAACCAGCTCTTCGCCGTACTTGGTGGGGTGCAGCTCCA
>JAFYLN010000177.1 GCA_017537045.1 Oscillospiraceae bacterium
ATATATCTGATCGCAGATAAGCAAATTCCGGTGAAGCGCTACCATACCGGTTTCAATCTTCAGCATATAGTCGATAAGCTTACCTGCCTCCTCAAACCGATGCTGATCCATCATGCGGCTTGCGGCATAGACGCCTATCGTTGCGACCATAGGGTTCTTCATGGCATCATCAGAAGGGACCTCAAACCACTCTTCTGGCATATCCTTCGTGCGGATACCCTTGGTCAGCTGCTCATTGGTTTTCATCTGGATCCAGAAGGCGCGCATAGCTTCCCTGCTTTTACCTAGAGAAATCGCATTATAGCCATCGTTATCTACGGTCTTGGTCCGCATGGGGATGCCATTGCTAAGTCCGGTAATGGCACCCATCGCAATGAAGAGAAAGACGAACAAAGCAAAAACACTGCTCTTATCAATTGCCACGAAAACAGGGATCATCAGTGCGGCAACAACAAGGTTGACGATAGAACCGCCGAGGTTATACAGAACCACCGGAAACTTACCGTCTACCATCTCAGGAGGAATCATAAGGCACTGGCCGCCAGTTCCGGCAATTTTGATCTTTCTATGTACCAGTTTTCCGTTTTCCTTCATCAGCATATGGGTGCCGATTCGGAAAGAAGAGAACTGATAGCCACTCATCAAACCGAAGATCAGATGGCCAGTCTCATGAAGCACAATATGGATGAAAAAAGACAGATAAAGAAATACCAGCATAACACAAATGCGGTATGCTTTTTCACTTGAACCAATTCCTTCAGGCAACTGCCATTCTACAAAAGATATCATGGCAAGACCGAGAATGACACCGAGGACCGTGTAAAAGCAAATACTAATCAAGTGGCCTTTCGCGGTTTGCTTCTTTTTCTCTTTTGCCATAATGGGCTGCCTCCTTAATTGTGTTTATTTATGGATAAATCGGAGTTCCGTCGGGTGCGTAGATATATTCACTGGCATCAACAGCCTCTGCCATTGTACCGTTCTGCTCCTTCCAGTGGTGGATCAGCATACGATGCAGATAACCAAGGGAATCGGTAGCTTCCAGATAAATGGACAGCTCATCGCCCTCTACGGCTTCACACTCCATGGTGTAATCGTCACGGAAATAGACACCATGGGGGTATGTCTGATAATTCAGAACATCCTGGGAAATATCCTCCCTGTTGATTTCCTTACCGTTCAGCTCCGTTACCAGAACAAATTTCTCAAAACCTACATTGGGCGTCTGTTCGACGGCACTGCAGTTGATGTCCAGCATTCCGGTCAGGGTATACTTTCCTTCAGTAAAGGTAGCATCACCAGAGAGGTCACAGTAATATAAGCTGGGGATCTTGCCTTCCCAAAGATACTCGGTACGTACTTCGCCTAACATTTGAGTCTGCGTACCTTCATTTGTATCGATGGTCATAAGGATCAGCTCACCAAGGTTATAAATATCTACGGGGATGGTACCTGTAAATGTGCTACCGGATCTGGTCAATTCAGTATTCCGGCTGTTAATAGAGAGCTGTATCTTCATGTCGTCAGAAATGAGTTTGGGAACGAGAGAAACAGTCACATCAATGGTATGATTCTCCAGATTCAATTCACCATACTCTGCCGTGACACTGGAAAGCAAGCTTGCTTCTTCCTTAAGCATCTGATCGACGCTGGAATAAATCGATTCCACTTGGGTCGTCAGCATATGATACTGACTATTCAGGGAATTTTCGAGCAGATCAATTTCATTTTGGAGTCTATTGATCAGTACATAACAAAAAGAAATAGCCACAACCAAGATAACAATGATGAGCTTTTGGATGTTCATTTTCTTATTCTCACTCATAACCCTTCCTCCTCACTTAGAAAATACCAGGGATGATATGGGCAAGCCACAGGCCCAGGGCAAAGGACGCGGTGTTTGCTATGAAGGCATAGCCTACTGCCCTGCCCTTTTTCTGCTCCTTGCTGCTGAACTTCTTCAGAAGCACCACATAGGCAACAGCTTCGATTACAAATACAAGAAGCTCAAACAGTACATAGCTGAAGGTGAAACTCATGGAGCCGGAATTGTAGTTGATGATATTCAGGGCCACATTCAGTGTAACCTGGGTGACGATATTGACGGCTGCCAGAAGTGCAAGGACTTTCTTTTCGCGATAGCCAAAGAGAAGCGCAATACCCAGCTCCAGGGCAATGGTAAGTACGATTCTGGCTACCAGGGAAATCAGTTCCCAGGTATAATCATAGTTTTTGCTTGCCAGAATGAGATCCGTGTCATACTCGGACAGATCTACGGTGAAGTAGCTGTCAAATGCGTAGCGCTCATATACAGGGCTGACATAGAAGGTATCCGTCTCCGGGAAGTACAGCAAGATCTTAAAAGATGTGGGCGGATAATAGGTCCAGTTCAGCTGGTTCTCTTCGGAGCATTCCCAGAACCACTGCAGGAAATAATAACCGTCAGTATCCGTATACTCCACGAACTTCAGCCAGATATCATAGTCTTCGTCCTCCGGCTGGCAATAGGCATACTCAGGGTTTCCATCCCAGGCAGATGCAGGACCGGTGGATTTGCTCTTGGACAGCAAGGTTCCGTAGTAGGTCTCCCCTTCGATACCAGTGAATTCGATCCGCACAGAGGGCTTGGGGCCCATATCAGCGGATGCCGTGATCGGCATGGCCATCACCAAAACAAAGCACAATAATAGAGCAAAGATTTTACGTTTCATATATGGACACCCCTTTCCGAGTTTGATCAAATAACCTCAGTCAGACTTTTGTGTTAAGCCCACATAAATGCTTTAATAACCCATAGGCTTAAAATTACATTCAAAAGCACAACAGCAAGAGCATAAAGCACTTTAAGATATGTCTTGTTAATTCTCTTGGCAATGATAATACTCCATACAGACAAGCCGATTGTAAGAATCGAAAACACCGTTTGTCTCAGGTCATTCGCATTAAAAGGGATATTCAACATATTGGTCTGCGCTGATGGTACACAACCACATCCAAAAATCTCTACAAACAGAAGATTATCCAGAACACAATAGATGGGTATGCTTATAGGAAGAATGACAAAAGGTAATATCGTAACAAGTTTCCTTTTCATCTTCTAACACTCCTTCCATTTATCTACTCGACACCCATGAAGTTTCATTGCACTCAAATCAAAGAAACCGTAATATCCTCGTTAGGAATCTCCTGGAATACGATTCGCCACTCGATATGCTTAGCGTGTTCAAATCGCAGCGAGGATGCTGCCATATGGATTTGAGGCACTTCAGATTTTGGCTGCCCCACGACCATAACTGTGGGGCCGTCCGCTCCTCCTATAATTCCAAAGGATACGGCATGACTGCCATCATTACGGGTTGCACCCTCACGACAACGGGGTTGCTCACTCTGGGCGCAGTCTACAATTCGGAACTGATTCCGGGACATATCCGGCTCGATCCGGAATGTCATTTGAGAATAGCAGGAAGGATACTCCATCGTTTGGTCATGCATTTTACTAAAATCAGCAGATTCCTGTTTGATCTCATCAATATGAAGGATATACTCTTTATCAGTCTGAGGATGAGTCAGAATGACACAGTTACCGACATCCGGCGTCTTAAAATGAGTACCGGAAACAGAAACAGGATGCTGCTTCATTGTCAGACTCATTTTCTGAATATCCATCTTGCCACAGGCCGGCCAGAAGCACTTGATCTTATGGATCTGCCAGGCAGAATCAAGGTCCAAACCATAATGCTCCAGGAACCACTTACTTTCCAAATTCCAGTCATTTCGAGGCATCCAGGTTATACACATACTGCCCGCGGGCCGCATAGCAATATCATTGATGGACACTTCATGACGAGCTTGAAGATTCAGAGGATTCTCTGCCATCATGCGTTCATGGACCTCGGGCGAGATGAATCCCTCAAACTCATCCTGAAGAACAAGATCGGGATCCACCTTGCCAAGTAAATGCATGACAATTCCCTTATCAAAGGAATAGACTTCGGGTACAAACCAGTCGATAC
>JAFYLN010000178.1 GCA_017537045.1 Oscillospiraceae bacterium
ATAAACCTCCCGATGACAGAGAGTAAACAGGTTCGCCAACCGTCTACAAACTAGCACAAAGGGAGGTTATCCAAATGGACATGATAATTATAGCACAATCTCCGTTCGATAGATAATAAGCTATTTCAATAGTAGCGGAGCATTTCGTGCAAAAGGAAGATATTCGATGCACCTTCTAGGTGCGGCTGGTAATAGGCCCTTATAGGGCCTGTGCAAGCCACCGGCTAAGCCGGTGGTCTTGACTGCGGATGTCAAGTTATCGCGCTGTTTGCGAACGGGCATGTAGGGGCGGCGATCCATGAATGATTGTGCGATTGCCACCGACAATCGACCTATTTTAATTCGCTGCGCTCTGCAACACGCCCGGCGGTACAATATTACGAATTCGCCGAAACCAATGCGATTGCGAAACACTCTGCCGCGCGGGCGGTTAATAACCGCCCCTACATGATCCGCGGTACATGGTGCGGCAAACATCAATTTATGTATTCGCGGGGGTGGGGATGTCCTTTGGTCAGTGTTGCTACTCCGGTGGTAATCCGGGGTAAAAATCTAATCATTTTGCCAAAAATATGAAAAAACGGCCTTGTGAAGCGGGTTTTGCTTGACAAAACGGTAAAAAAGTATTACTCTCTTATCGTGTGTCACTGTAAACGTTTTACATTCAAAAACAGAAACAGAAGACAATAATCGACATATTATGACATGAAGGAGTAATCGCCATGCGCAGCAGTGGTATTTTGATGCATATCAGCTCCCTGCCCGGTCCTTACGGTATCGGAACCATGGGAAAAAGCGCGTTTAAATTTGTTGATTTTCTGGAAAACTCTGGACAGAGCATCTGGCAGATTCTTCCCTTGACCCCTACCGGCTACGGTGATTCCCCCTACCAGTCCTGCTCGACCTTTGCAGGCAACCATTACCTGATCGATCTGGATGCACTGGTTGAGGAGAACCTCCTGAAAAAGGAAGAACTGGACGGGATCCAGTGGTGCTACAGTGAGAACAAGGCAGACTTCGGCCTGCTTTATCATAACCGACTGAATGTCCTCCGGCTTGCATTTGCGCGGTTCCGCGACAACCGGGCACTGGATGATTTCTGCCGCAGAAACAACAGCTGGCTGCCGGATTTTGCTCTGTTCATGGCGCTGAAGGATCGCTTTGGCGGCAAGCCCTGGTATCAGTGGGATAGGGGTCTGAAGTTCCGCGAGCTGAATGCGATCCGTGATGCCCAGTGGGAACTGCGTTTCGAGATCCGCTTTTTCTGCTTTGTGCAGTACCTGTTCTACAAACAGTGGGAAACCCTGCGTGATTATGCCCACAAGAAGAATATCCGCATCATCGGTGACGTACCGATTTATGTGCCCTATGATTCTGTAGAGGTCTGGAAAGATCCCCAGCTGTTCCAGCTGGACGAAAGCCTGAATCCTGTATCTGTAGCGGGCTGCCCTCCCGATGCCTTCTCTGAAGATGGCCAGCTCTGGGGCAACCCCTTGTACCGCTGGGACGTGATGGAGCAGACCGGCTTTGCATGGTGGATCCGCCGTCTGGCTGCCGCAGGGGAACTGTACGATGTGGTCCGCATGGATCATTTCCGTGGTCTGGAGGCCTACTGGTCCATTCCCTACGGTGCAGAAACTGCCAAGGGCGGTAAGTGGATCAAAGGGCCTGGGATGGTTTTCGTAGACGCCGTCAAAAAGAATCTGCCGAAGCTGGATATGATCGCAGAAGATCTGGGGTACCTGACGCAGGAGGTTCTGGAACTGCGGGATGCCTCCGGTTTCCCCGGTATGAAGGTGCTGGAATTTGCGTTTGACTCCCGTGAGCCTTCCGATTACCTGCCACACACTTATGTGTCCAACACGGTCTGCTACACCGGCACCCATGACAATATGACCATGCGCCAGTGGTTTGAGACCGCAGCACCCGAGGCTGTGGAATATGCCGCCGAATACATGAACCTGAGTGAAAAAGAAGGCCTTGTCTGGGGTGTTATCCGTACGGCCTTTGCATCCGTATCCGACTATTGCGTGATCCAGATGCAGGATCTGCTGAACCTGGGCGCAGAAGCCAGAATGAATTTTCCCGGAACTTTGTCCGATTCCAACTGGACATGGCGGGCAAATGATGATATAATGAACAAGGATTTGGCAAAAAAGATCCTGGCAATGACGAAACTGTATGGCCGCTATTGCGGCTAAATCATAACCATAAGTGTTATTATGAAGAATGGAGAACAAAGAATGAAGTATAATTGTCTGAACATCCTGAAATGGACGGAAGCTCAGCTGAAGTACACCTACGACGTGTCCCTGAAGGAGGCAACACCTCAGGAACTGCATGAGGCACTGGGCGAAGCTGTTATGATGGCAATTTCCGACAACTGGAACAACAGCAAGCACACCCGTATGCACAACCGTAAGGCCTACTATATTTCTGCCGAGTATCTGATTGGCCGTCTGGTCTACTCCAATATGTACAATCTGGGTATTCTGGATGAGATGAAGGCTCTGTTTGCAGAGCGTGGTGTGGATCTGGCGGTTCTGGAAGACATCGAGGACGATGCGCTGGGCAACGGCGGCCTGGGCCGTCTGGCTGCCTGCTTCCTGGATTCTGCTGTCAGCTGCAACCTGCCTCTGTCTGGTTACGGCCTGCGCTACAAGTTCGGCCTGTTCAAGCAGCGCTTTGATGCCAATGGCAGCCAGGTGGAGAATGCTGACGACTGGACCAAGTTCGGTGATCCCTGGTCCTACCGCCGCTACAACCATACCGTGAAGGTCAGCTTCCCCGAGCACACGGTGCTGGCGGTTCCCTATGATGTTCCCGTTATCGGCTATGGCACCGATAATATCGGTACCCTGCGCCTGTGGCAGTGCGAGGCTGAGGAAGAACTGGACTTCAATGCATTCAATGATCAGGACTACCTGCGCGCTCTGAATGCCAAGAATAAGGCTGAAGATATCACTCGTGTTCTGTATCCCAACGATTCCACATGGGAAGGCAAGCGCCTGCGCCTGAAGCAGCAGTATGTGCTGTCCTCTGCTTCCCTGCAGGATATGCTGCGCACCTACAAGATCGCACACGGCAGCGATCTGAGCCGTTTTGGTGAGTTCTATGCCGTGCAGTTGAACGATACCCACCCCGCCATGTCCATTCCTGAGCTGATCCGCCTGCTGATGAACGAGGGCATGAGCTTTGATGATGCGTTTAAGGTTGCACAGAAGACCTTCTCCTACACCAACCACACCGTTCTGGGTGAGGCTCTGGAGAAGTGGCCTCTGAACCTGATGCGCAGCGTGGTTCCCCAGATCGCAGACATCATCTGCCGTATTGACCACAAGATGCGTACCGAGATCCCCATGGACTTCCAGGAGCGCAGAAACAAGAAGCTGTTCATCGTTGACGAGGATATCGTCCACATGGCAAACCTGTCCATCTATGTTGGCAGCTATGTCAACGGTGTTGCTGAGATCCACTCCCAGATTCTGAAGGATGACTGCTTCAAGGAGTGGTATCATGTGTTCCCCCAGCGTTTCCAGAATAAGACCAACGGCATCACCCCCCGCCGCTGGATCGGCCTGTGCAACCCCGAGCTGGCTGCAATGGTTCGTGAAAAGGTTGGCGGCGATTTCGTCAAGGATCTGGAACTGATCAGCGGCATGAAGGAGCACATTAACGAGGAAACCATCAAGCAGTTCAATGCCATCAAGCGCACGAAGAAAGAGCAGCTGTGCAACGTCATTGCCGAGAAGGAAGGCGTTATGCTGAATCCTGACTTCATGTTCGATGTTCAGGTCAAGCGCCTGCACATGTATAAGCGCCAGCTGATGAACATTGTTGCTATTGTGGATATCTACTTCCGTCTGAAAGAAGGCCGCCTGCCCGACTTCCAGCCCACCGCATTCATTTTCGGTGCAAAGGCAGCTCCCGGTTATATCGATGCCAAGGCTGTTATCCGCTACATCAACCGCGTGGCTAACATGATCAACAACGACGCAGCCGTTGCTGACAAGATGAAGGTCGTCTTTGTTCAGAACTATAACTGCTCCTATGCTGAGCATATCATCCCCGCAGCTGACATCTCCGAGCAGATTTCTCCTGCCGGTCTGGAAGCTTCCGGTACCGGTAACATGAAGCTGATGCTCAACGGTGCTGTGACGCTGGGTACGCTGGACGGTGCCAATGTGGAGATCGTACAGGAGGCCGGTGCCGAGAACGAGTATATCTTCGGTGCCACCGTCGAGCAGATCAACGCCATCAAGGGCAGCTACAACCCCCGCGCAATTTACGACAGCAATGCTGACCTGCGCCGCGCACTGAACACCCTGGTTGATGGCACTGTTAAGACCGATGACGGTCTGAGTAATCTGTTTAATCAGCTGGTCAACGGCAGCGACCAGTACTACCTGTTGCTGGACTATGCCTCCTATTTAGAGGCTAAGCTACAGGCGAACCGCGACTACGCAGAGCGCATGGACTTTGGCCGCAAGTGCCTTGTGAATATTGCATCTGCTGCAAAGTTCTCCTCTGACCGTACTATCCGCCAGTACGCCGAGGAAATCTGGCACATTGAGCCTACCCAGTATTGATTCTCTTTCAAAAGCACCGCTTTCATTCGAAAGCGGTGCTTTTCTCTGCATCAGAGGGGTGAATTGATGTTTATCGTGCTGTTCGATGGATGCACCCGGCGATCAGATCACCATGTCATCGCGAACCAGTGCGCACACTGGTGTGGCGATCTCCTATGGCGGTGCTGCGCAGTATTGATGCCGAAAATGAAGGCGGTTGCGGAAAAAATGGCAGATTCCACTATTGCAAGACCCCGGAAAATTCAGGGGATTGCCACGCCAGTCTGAGGACTGGCTCGCAATGACATGCTCTTTTTTGGTGCGTGCAACAGAGCGACAAACTGAAATTTCTACACCTCTCACGGAAGGGCGGTTGCGGGCGCAACTTTTTTGCCTGTGATGATTGCCAAATCTGCCGCCATATGCTATAATGCGCCAAGAGTATATCTTTTGGGAAGGAAACGGCGACATGATATTCGGAAAACATATCAATCGGTATTATTTGAAATATGCACTCTGGCTGGTTGCGGGTCTTGCCTCGCTGGTGCTGGTGGATTTTCTGCAGCTTGAGATTCCCAAGCTATACCGCACGGTCATCAATGGCATGAATATGGGCTATGTGACGGTTGACGGTATGCAGCAGGCGTTTACCATGGATTTTGTGCTGGATGAGGTCTGCATGAAAATGGTCAAGATCATCCTTGCCATGGTTTTTGGCCGCTTCATGTGGCGCTACTGCTTTTTTGGCAGCGCTGTGCGGCTGGAGGAGGATCTGCGTAACCGGATGTTTGACCATGCAAAAAACTTGAGCCGGGAATACTATCAGGTCAACAAGGTAGGCAACCTTATGAGCCTCTTTACCAATGATCTGGATACGGTGCAGGAGTGCTTCGGCTGGGGCGTTATGATGTTCTGCGATGCGCTGCTGATGGGTGTTCTGGCGGTGCGTAGCATGTGGATGATGGATCATGTGCTGACCGTACTGTCCATGATCCCCATGGCATTCCTGCTGGCATCGGCCACCATCGTGGGAAAACGCATGATGGAAAAGTGGGACATCCGGCAGGAAGCCTTTTCCAGGATGTCTGACTTTGCACAGGAAAGCTTCTCCGGCATTGCCGTGACCAAGGCCTTTGTCAAGGAAGCAAAGGAACTGTGGGCATTTAAGAAGCTGAATGTGGAAAACGAGGATGCCAATATTGACCATACCAAGACTGCAGTGACTTTCCGCGTCATGGTCATGCTGTTTGTGGAAAGTGTCATCTGTGTTATTCTGGGTTATGGCGGCTATCTGGTTTATAAGGGAAGCTTTAACGCCGGACAACTGGTGGAATTTATCGCTTATTTCAATGCAGTGGTTTGGCCGATCATGGCGGTTTCCGAACTGATCGATATGACAAGCCGCGGCAAGGCATCTCTGGACCGCTTGAGTGAACTGCTGGATGCTGAAATCAATGTTACAGACCGGGCAAACACGAGAGAGCTGACAGCTGTGCAGGGTCACATTGAATTCCGCAATCTGACCTTCCGCTATCCTGACGGCGAATTTGATGCACTGAAGGATATCAGCTTTACCATCGAAGCTGGCGAAAATGTAGGACTTGTGGGAAAAACCGGCTCCGGCAAGACCACGCTTGTGGATCTGATCCTGCGCACCTACAATGTGCCCGACGGTACGATCTTTATAGATGGCCATGATGTGAACGAGGTCTCTATTCACTCGGTGCGCGAAAACTGCGCCTATGTGCCCCAGGATAATTTCCTGTTCTCCGATACCATCGAGAATAACATCGCCTTTGGCGTGGATTTCCACAATCAGAATGCGGTTTCTGCCGCCGCACGGCTGGCAGATGTGCACAGCAACATCAAGGAATTCCAGCTGGGTTACGGCACTGTTCTGGGCGAGCGGGGCGTTACCGTTTCCGGCGGCCAGAAGCAGCGTATTTCTATTGCCCGTGCCCTGATGAAGGATGCACCGATCCTGATTCTGGACGATTCTGTTTCCGCCGTTGATACCAAGACGGAAACCACCATTTTGTCCAACCTGCGGCAGAGCCGCGCGGGAAAGACCACCATTTTGATTGCCCACCGTATTTCCACCATTGAAAAAATGGATAAGATCATTTTCATTGACGATGGGCAATTGGCTGCGGTCGGCAAGCATGAGCAGCTTTATGGATCCTGCGATGCCTACCGTAAGATGGTAGACCTGCAGCGTCTGGAAGAGGAAGGAGGGGTGCAGAATGTTTGAGTTTGTGTATCAGTACCTTCCGATTCTGATTGTAGGTGCGATCATCGGCACCTTTGCGATCGTTTTTGTGCTGGCCTATATCGCGCTGCAGAAGCATAAGGAAAAGGAAGAGGATAACGAGCGCCATATGGCGGACAGTGAGATCATCAAACGGCTGCTGCGCTACGCAAAACCCTATTGGAAAAGCTTTGTGCTGGTGTTCTTCATCATGCTGCTTTCCATTGTGCACCAGATCCTTTCTCCGCTGCTCATCGGTGATATTCAAGGCCTGATCAAGGAGGAATTCCGGCTGGAACAGCTGTATTCCAGAGTGACACTGTATGCGGTTCTTTTGCTGGTCTCCCTGGTCTGCACCTACCTGCAGGCCATGATTTTGCAGAAAACCGGCCAGAAGATCCTGTCCCAGATCCGTCTGGATGTGTTTACCCACATTGAAAAGCTGAGCCATGACCAGCTCAACAACATCCCAGTGGGCAAACTGGTGACGAGAGTAACCAACGATCCCAATGCCATTTCCTATATGTTCACCAACATCATCGTCACCCTGGCAAAAAACGCCATGGCCATTGTGGGCGTACTGGGTGCCATGCTGCTGCTGAACTATGCGTTGACGTTGATGGTTCTGTGCTTTGTGCCCTTTGTGGTGCTCTTTACGGTGATCTTCCGCAAATTCTCCCGCCGTGTTCACCGCAAGGTCAGCACCAGTACCACTGACCTGAACACCTACCTGTCTGAAAACCTTTCCGGCATCAAGATTACGCAGATCTTTAACCGGGAAGATCAGAAAATGCAGGACTTTTTGGTGCGCAGCCGCACGCTGCGCAATGCAAAGTTCAACCGCATGTATGTGTTCGGTATTTTCCGCCCCATGGTCTATATGCTGTTTGTCTCCTCCCAGATGTGCCTGTTCTATTTTGGTGCCAAGGGCTATATCCATGAAACAGCATTCCTCGGCCAGGTGATCGACAGCAGCATCGTGGTGTCCTTCTATATGTATATCTCCCGGTTCTTTGACCCTATCCAGACGCTGGCCGAACAGTTTGATATGCTGCAGCGCAGTTTTGCTTCCTCTGAGAAAATCTTCTCCATTCTGGATATGGTGCCGGAAGTGGTGGATGAAGCGGATGCTATTGAACTGGAGGAGATCAGGGGCGAGATTGAATTTAAGGATGTCTGGTTTGCCTATAAGCCCGGTGAATGGGTGCTGCAGGGTGTGTCCTTCCATGTGCAGCCCAGACAGACCGTTGCTTTTGTTGGTTCTACCGGTTCCGGTAAGACTACGGTTCTGAGCCTCATCTGCCGCAATTATGACATCCAGAAGGGTCAGATCCTCATCGACGGCATCGACATCCGAAAGATCAAGATCTCCAGCCTGCGCCGCCATTTTGGTCAGATGCTGCAGGATGTGTTCCTGTTCTCCGGCGATATCCGCAGCAACATTGTCCTGCGGGAGGAACGCTTTTGTGATGATGAGATCTGGGAAGCCTGCCGCTATGTGAATGCAGATGCCTTTATCGGTAAGCTGGAGCATGGCCTGGATGAAGTGGTGCGTGAGCGCGGCAACAACTTCTCCGCCGGCCAGCGGCAGCTGCTGAGCTTTGCCCGCACCATCATCCACAAGCCTTCCGTCATGATTCTGGACGAGGCCACCGCCAACATCGACACGGAAACGGAACTGCTGATTCAGGATTCTCTGGAGAAAATGAAGAACATCGGTACCATGCTGATCGTGGCACACCGCCTTTCCACCATCCAGCACGCGGACAATATCATTCTGCTGTCCAAGGGTAAGATCGTGGAGCAGGGCAATCACCAGCAGCTTCTGCACCAGAAGGGTAAGTATTATCATTTGTATACCTTGCAGTACAGCAAGCAGCAGCTTCTGAACAGCTGAAAACCGCCCCGGCTTCGTTACGAAGCCGGGGCTTGCCAATCGATGTTTATTGTGCCGTTCCCCGGCTGAAAGACCGGGGAGGTGTGATCAACCAACACTGTCGGCAGTCAGGGCGGACGATAGCTCTTTCAGATCGTCCAGTCCGGGCAGTTTATCTGTATAGCACCAGACGGTATAGTAAGCTTCGCCATTGTTGAAGTCATCAAACTTGAAAGACAGTGTCTTGTTTTGCAGGTAGTCATTCTGGATAACAGGCGCGGTCTGAATCTGGATGCCGGCATCGTGGAACAGCTTACCCAGTGTATCAGCTATGGACTGGGGGACAGCATCGGAATCAGACTGGACTAAAACGGCGCAGAAAAACTGAATATTATCGCTTTCACCGCCCAGCTTGCCGACGGCGGTTTTCATCTCCACAATATCGACCTTATAGGTTTCAAAGGTGGTCTTTATCTGCTTTTCCAGCTCGGTTCTGGCAGCATCGGCAACATTACCGGCAATTTCACCCACGACATCACTGCAGCCGCATAGTGCAATCAAAAGCGCAGAAATCAACACCAGCGTGGCAAATCGGAATTTCATAAGAAAAGCTCCTTTCAGGGGTGGTCTCCACATTCTCTCATGAAGCTGGGAATTTGTCAATCGAAAGCAAGGACAGCCAGATAGCAATTGGGCATGCTGTCTAGAATTTTCTTGCATATTGTGCCTTCTTTTGGTACAATGTAAGGACTGAGAAGAGAGGAGAACAGAAATGGCAAAGCTCTATTTCAAATACGGTGCCATGGGTTCCAGCAAAACCGCCCAGGCGTTGATTACCAAATATAATTACGAAGAAAACGACATGAAGGTCTGGCTCTTAAAGCCCAGTGCCGATACCCGGGACGGTGTCAGCATCCTGCGCAGCCGCATCGGGCTGGAGGCGGAGGTGGAGATTGCGACCCCCGATGTGAATGTGTATGACCGCTTTGCCGCGGCCTTTGCCGGAAACTGCCATGCGGTCATTGTGGATGAATGCCAGTTTCTGACCATGGAGCAGATCGACCAGCTGCGGCAGATTGTGGATGATTTTAATGTGCCGGTTATGTGCTTCGGCCTGCGCACCGACTTCCGAACCCACCTGTTCCCCGGTTCCATGCGCCTGATGGAGCTGGCCGATGCCATCGAAGAGATCAAGACCATGTGCGACTGCGGCACCAAGGCTACCGTCAATGCCCGTATCAATGACGGCTATATCGTTACCGAGGGTGCGCAGGTGGTTCTGGGCGGCAATGACTGCTATATTGCCATGTGCCACCGCTGTTACATCCGCGGCATCCGGGAACATAAGAAGATTAAACTGCACGGACAAAACTGATTTTGAAATTAACACATAAGGAGTGTATTTAATATGGAACTGAAAGAGATTCTCGCCAAGTGTGACCATACCCTGCTGGCGCAAACCGCTACCTGGGCGGAAATCAAGGCGATCTGCGACGATGGTATGAAGTATGAAACTGCATCTGTCTGCATCCCTGCATCCTTTGTCAAGCAGGCAAAGGAATATGTGGGCGAAAAACTGGCAATCTGCACGGTCATCGGCTTCCCCAACGGCTATGCCACCACCGCTGCCAAGTGCTTCATGGCTAGCGATGCCGTGGACAACGGCGCTGACGAAGTGGATATGGTCATCAACATCGGCTGGGCAAAGGAGGGCAAGTGGGAGGAGATCACTTCCGAGATTGCAGCTATTAAGAAGGCTTGCAAGGGTAAGCTCCTGAAGGTCATCATCGAGACCTGCCTGCTGACCGACAACGAGAAAATTGCCCTGTGCAAGTGTGTGTCCGATTCTGGTGCCGACTATATCAAGACCTCCACCGGCTTTAGCAAGGCTGGTGCTACCTTCACCGACGTGGAACTGTTTGCAAAGCATGTGGCCCCTCACGTGAAGATCAAGGCTGCCGGCGGCATTTCCAGCATTGAGGATGCTGAAAAATTCATTGCGCTGGGGGCATCCCGTCTGGGCACCTCCCGGATCGTCAAGATCGCCAAGGGTCTGGAAAACGACGGAACTTATTAATGTGTAATTTATGAAAGGTGATTATTATGTCTAACTTCCCCTCTACCCCTCATATCAATGTACAGAATGAGATCGGCTTCGGCAAGACCGTGCTGATGCCCGGCGATCCCCTGCGCGCCAAGTTTATTGCAGAAAACTTTTTTGAAAATCCTGTCCTGGTCAACAATGTCCGCGGTGTCAACGGCTACACGGGCTATTACAAAGGCGTTAAGGTTTCCGTTATGGCTTCCGGCATGGGCATGCCCGCTATTGGCATCTATTCCCATGAGTTGTTCAACTTCTTCGGCGTGGAGAATATCATCCGTGTTGGTTCCGCCGGTTCCATTCAGGAAGACATCAACCTGTATGATCTGGTGATCGCACAGGGTGCATGCACCGATTCCAACTGGATGAGCCAGTTCCATCTGCCCGGCACCTTTGCACCCATTGCAAGCTATGAGCTGCTCAGCGAGGCAGTCAAGGCTGCTGAGGCCAATGGTGCAACCTATCATGTAGGCAATGTCAACTCCTCTGACGTGTTCTACGGTGACCATGCGGGTGTTCCCGAGGGGCTGGACAGTGTTTACGGCCTGAAGAAGATGGGTGTTATGGCGCTGGAAATGGAAGCTGCCGCCCTGTACATGAATGCCGCCCGCTACGGCAAGCGCGGCCTGTGCATCTGCACCATCAGTGATCATGTGCTGACCGGCGTAGAAACCACCGCTGCCGAGCGCCAGACTGCGTTTACCACCATGATGAAGGTGGCTCTGGACGTGGCTGTGGCTATGGAGAATAAGTAATTTGAAAACTACGCCTTGGCTCCCTCTTTGAGGGGGCTGGCACGGCGTAAGCCGTGACTGGGGGAGTGTCTGTTCATGATAGGACACTCCCTCCGTCTCGCCTTATGGCGGGACACCCCCCTCTCTGAGAGAGGAAAGTTTCTTTTTTGAGGTGAACGTTATGAAACGAATCTTTTTATTTGTACTGGATTCTTTCGGTATCGGCGCAATGCCCGATGCGGAAAGTTTCGGCGATGCAGGTGTCAATACCCTGGCTGCCTGCGCCACATCCTCCAAGCTGCATATCCCCAATATGGTCGCCGCAGGTCTTGGCAACGTGGACGGCGTATCGTGCCTGCCCAAGGCAGAGATCTCTGCCGGTGCAGTGGCACGGCTGAAGGAAGCTTCCATGGGCAAGGACACCACCATCGGCCACTGGGAGATCGCAGGTCTGGTATCTCCCGATCCTCTGCCAACCTACCCCGCAGGCTTCCCCGAAGAAGTGCTGGAGCCTTTCCGCAAGGCAACGGGTCGCGGCATCCTCGCCAATGCACCCTGGTCTGGCACGGAAGTTATTATGAAGTACGGTGATGAGCATGTGAAAACCGGCGATCTGATCGTCTATACCTCTGCCGATTCCGTATTCCAGATCGCAGCCCATGAGGAAGTCGTGCCCTTGGAAAAGCTCTATGAATATTGCCATATTGCCAGAGCGCAATTACAGGGCAAGCATGGTGTAGGCCGCGTCATTGCCCGTCCCTTTGTGGGGCAGAGCGGTGCCTACAAACGCACCTCCAACCGGCATGACTATTCTCTGGAGCCGCCGAGGGAGACCATGCTGGATGCCATCAAGGCGGCAGGAAAGGCATCCATCGGCGTGGGCAAGATCCATGATATTTTTGCCGGCCGCGGTACCACGGAGCATGTGTATAATACCAGCAACGCCAACGGCATGGAGCATGCCATGCACTATGCAGACGAGGAGTTTGAGGGTCTGTGCTTTGTGAATCTGGTGGACTTCGACATGCTATTCGGCCACCGCCGCGACATTGACGGCTACGCCAATGCCCTGTCGGAATTCGATGCATGGCTTGGCGGCTTTATGGAAAAAATGGGCGAGGATGATCTGGTTATGGTCACGGCTGACCACGGCTGCGATCCTGCATATGCGGCCACCACCGACCATACCCGTGAGTATGTCCCTCTGCTGGTTCTGGGCAAAAAGGTCAAAAATGTGAACCTTGGCACACGCAGTAGCTTTGCGGATATTGCAGCCACTGTGACCGACCTGCTGGGCGTTCCCTACAATACCCCCGGCAAGAGCTTCGCAAAGAAAATTGTAGGATAAATTGATGTTTGTCGCACCATGTGCCGTGGATAACGTAGGGGCGACCATTGGTCGCCCGCGCAGCAGAATGTTGCGAATTCGCATTGGATTTCGGCAAATTCGTAACATTGTACCGCCGGGCGCATTGCAGAGCGCAGCGAATTAAAATGGGTCGATTGCCGGTGGCAATCGCACAATAATTCATGGGTCGCCGCCCCTACATTCATAACTGGAACAGAACGATAAACTGAAATCTGAAAGGAGCATGTATGACACCTGAAAAACTGGTCGAACTGGCGAAAGAAGCCATGACCCATGCCTATGTGCCCTACTCCGACTATAAAGTCGGCGCGGCGCTGCTGTGCAGGGATGGTACGGTCTATCAGGGCTGCAACATCGAAAATGCGGCCTACGGCCCCACCAACTGCGCGGAACGTACCGCATTTTTTAAAGCGGTCTATGACGGCCACCGGGATTTTATAGCCATTGCGGTCTGCGGCGGAAAGGACGGCATTATCACCGGCGGTTTTCCGCCCTGCGGTGTGTGCCGTCAGGTTATGCGGGAATTCTGCGGGGATGATTTTGTTATTTACATGGTCGATACAGATGGCTATGAAGCGCATACTCTGGCGGAGATTCTCCCGTACAGCTTCAGTGCCAAAAAGCATATGAACGAAGCTAAATAAGGATCACCGGAAGAAAGAAATCTCGTGATATTTTACAAAACTTGTGAAAATCAGTTGATTTTTCCGCTTAAGTGTGCGACAATAAACCCGGCATAAGTACATACCTTGCTGAAAAGGGCTAGCCCTTTTCCTTTCTCATTTTATGAGAAAGGATGAAAATTTGGCTTTTGCAGCATCTGCGCTGTAATTGCATATACATTTTTATGGAGGAATGAAACATGAAAAAGATTCTGGCAATGCTGCTGGCTCTGGTTATGGTTCTGAGCCTGGCTGCATGCGGCGGCAGCGGCGCTGCTGCTGCTGACGAAGGCGGCTACAAGGTCGCAATGATTACTGACTACGGTGACATCACCGACCAGTCCTTCAACCAGACCACTTACGAAGCCTGCAAGGCTTTTGCAGAGGCAAACAACGTTCCCTTCACCTACTTCAAACCCGCAGGTGACTCCGATGCAGAGCGTGTTGCAATGATCGAAAAGGCTATTGACGAGGGCTACAATGTCATCGTGATGCCTGGCTATGCTTTTGCTGGCTCTGTCTACGCTATGCAGGATGTTTATCCCGATGTTAAGTTCATCGCTCTGGACGTTTCCGAGTACGATGTCCACAGCTGCTTCTACAACAAGGATGAGAACGGCAACTGGACCACTCTGATCGACGAGAACAATCCCGCACACATTTCCGCAAACGTTTACTGCGCTGTTTATCAGGAAGAGTTGTGCGGCTACATGGCTGGCTACGCAGCTGTCAAGCTGGGCTACACCAAGCTGGGCTTCCTGGGCGGCATGGCTGTTCCCGCTGTTCAGCGTTACGGCTACGGCTTCGTGCAGGGCGCTGACGCTGCTGCCAAGGAGCTGAACATCACCGTGGATATGAACTACATCTACGGCGGCCTGTTCTACGGCACCGCTGACATCACTGCTGTTATGGACACCTGGTATCAGGGCGGCACCGAGATCGTCTTCGCTTGCGGCGGCGGCATCTTCACTTCCGCCGTTGACGCAGCCAAGAAGGTCGAGGGCACCAAGGTCATCGGTGTTGACGTTGACCAGGCTGGTGTTATCGCCGCCTACGCTGGCGATGCTGACACCTCTCTGACCATCACCTCCGCTATGAAGGGCCTGTACCCCACCACCGTCGATACTCTGACCGATGTCATCATCAACGGCAACTGGGAGAAGTACTCCGGTAAGGTTACCACTCTGGGTCTGGTCAGTGGTGACGATCCCGAGGCTAACTACGTTCAGATTCCCATGGAATCCACTCAGTGGTCCGATTCCTTCACCAAGGATGACTACAAGGCACTGGTCAAGGGCATGTTCGATGGCACCATCATCGTTTCTGGCGATGTCTCCGTGGAACCCACCGTCACCAATGTGAATGTTGACTATCAGGGTCAGATCGTTGGCTAATTGCAATCAAGATGAAAAGGACGGGCATTTGCCCGTCCTTTTTATATGTGTAAGACAAATTACCGCACCATGTAGCGTGGACGACGTAGGGGAGGCGATCCATAAATTCTGCCGCCCCTACATGCACAATCGAAACAGAACGATAAACTGAAATTTGAAATGCCGCAAGCAAAAAGCGCGTGCCGGAAAGCACGCGCTTACATTTATCCAACGCTTTCGTCTGACTGCATTTCCAACCGGAGCTGTGTTTTAACTGCCTTCACCAATTGAATCGCATCCCAGAAGCGGCTGTTCTTTGAGGTATAGCCAAACAGGCCGATAACGATTTCTCCTTCATCAAAGGTGAATGCGGACATCAGACTGTAGCCTGCCGGGCGGGTATAACCTGTTTTCATGCCTATAGCATCGGAACGGTAGTAACCCTCCTCGGGGTTCAGCAACAGATTGGAGTTTTCCCAGACCGCATAATGGCCGGACACGAATGTGGTTTCGTCCTTTGCCAGACGCATATACCGGCGAATGGTGTTGTTTTCCAACGCCAGCTTTGAAATACGGGCAAGGTCGTTCAGACAGGTGTAATGAGAACCGGTGTGCCAGCCATCCGGATTGGAAAAATGGCTTTTTTCAAAACCAAGCGCATCAGCCTGACGGTTCATTTCATCCACAAAGGCCTGCACCGCATCCGCTGGGGTCAAGTTCTCATCCTGCGCAATGACCCGTCCTGCAGCGGCTGCAAGAATGATGGCGGCATCGTTGCCACTGGGGAGCATCATACCTTCCACGACCGTTTTAACCCGAAGCTGTGCGCCCTTTCCGATGAAGGCAAGGGAGGAACCCTCGTGAACCAGATCCAGTTCATCACCGGCGGTGATGACGGCGTCAGGATCCAGATATTGCAGGGCAACATAGCTGGAGAACAGCTTCGTGATGCTGGCGGGGAAGAGCTTGCCGTTTCCGACTGTTTTAGAGTAGAGAATCTGATCGGTGGCGGTGTGGTAAACAATGATATGGCGGGCTTCCATACCCTGTGCCAGGGTATCGCAAATCTGATAAATTGCAGTATTCGGATCAGCGCTGTGCAGAACAGGCACGGTGGCCTCCGGTTCTGTTGTTGCCGGCGTGACAGGCACCGTTTCCGGCACAGCCTGAACAGCTTCCGTGGGAAGCACAGTGACCTCCTGTGCAGAAACAGGCAGAGGCAAGGGCAGCAAAAGAGCCATCACGAGAATAACTGCAATGATCGCCTGATGCAATTGTTTTCTCATGATTATCCCTCCTTTTTTCCGGGAATCATTATAGTGATTTCTGCGCAGAATGTCAAGGTTCAGTATTTTTTCGGTTGAGAAATGTTGCATTCTGTGGTATTTTAGGGAATGTAAGGAAAGGAAGTGGCATGATGATCCCGTTCAAAAAACTGGAACTTTCACAAAAACACAACTTTGATGCCTTTTTGCTCAGGGCAGGCAAAGAAGCCTGTGAATACTCGTTTGCAAATCTTTTTCTCTGGGGACGCAAAAAAGTGGCACAGCAGGATGGGTTTCTGCTGCTGTTATCCCAGTTTGACCGGAAAACGGTTTATATTTTTCCCGTGGGTGAGGGAAATTTGAAAGCAGCACTGGATGCCATTATCCACGATGCCGGGATGCGCGGCATTCCCTGCTGCCTTGCGGCGCTGACAGAAGAGGAATGCCGTCTGGTGGAGACGCTTTATCCCGGAAAATTCAGCTTCTACTGCGACAGGGACAGCTATGACTACATCTATTCCATCGATGACCTGGCTGACCTGAAAGGCCGTAAGCTCCAGAAAAAACGCAACCATTTAAACCGCTTTGAGCAGGCACATCCGCAGGCGCAGATTCTGCAGCTGGATGAAAGCAACCGCGTGGCTGCATTCGCGCTGGCAGAGCAGTGGTACGCCAACCGTACAGCCACCGATCCCAACCATGACTATCATCTGGAGCATCAGGCACTGCACCGCGCATTTGCGTTTTATGCGCAGCTGGGGATGGAAGGTGTGGTTTTGGAAGAGCATGGAAAGATCCTGGCTTTTTCCATGGGCAGCCGACTGAACAGGGATACCTTTGATATCCATTTTGAAAAGGCACTGGATACAACCGATGGCGCTTATGCCGCCGTGAACCGGGGCTTTGCACGCTACCTGCGGGAAAAATTCCCGGAGCTCAGATGGCTGAACCGGGAGGACGATCTGGGAATTGAGGGACTGCGCAAGGCAAAGCTTTCCTATTATCCCGATCATATGGTGGAAAAATGCTGGGCAGAGCTTCGGGAGGAAGAAGATGATTACTGATTATCCACGTTCGCACCATATAGATGCGCTGCGAAAGCTGTGGAAAGAGGCTTTTGGGGACAACGATGCATTTCTGGATGCTTTCTTCGCCAAGGGTTTCAATCCCCGACGATGCCGCTGTATCATGGAGAAAGATGAAATCCTGGCGGCGCTGTACTGGTTTGAGGTCACATACCGCAGCCAGCGGTTTGCATACCTCTACGCAGTTGCAACGGCTGCTGCCTACCGAGGACAGGGATTGTTTTCCGCGCTTCTGGCAGATACGAAACAGGTGCTGGCAGATGCGGGCTTTGATGGTATTCTGCTGGTTCCGGAAACGGAAAGTCTTGGCCGGATGTATGAAAAATTCGGATTTTCAGCCTGTGCCTGCGTAGCCCATTGCAGAATTGATGCAGGAGAAAAACAGGCCGCGTTCCGGGAAATCGGAGCAGCTGCGTTTGCTGCCCTGCGGCGCAGCATGCTTCCGGAGGGTGGTGTGGTACAGGAGGGCGCACTGCTTGAATTCCTCGCATCACAGTACCGCTTCTGGACAGGGAATGGATGGCTTGCAGTGGGACAGGTTTATGATGGGAAGCTGGTTTGTCAGGAATTTCTGGGTCGGAAAGAGGCGATGAGTGGGCTTGTACGGGCGCTGGGCGCTGCGCAGGGCATATTTCGCACGCCGGGCGGGACAGAGCCCTTTGCGTGGGTTCTGCCGTTGCACAGATACTGCGAACCTCCTGCGTATTTTGCTTTGGCGTTGGATTGATGAAAGGGGGAAAAGATGAAAAAACTTTTGATCACGGGTTTTGATCCCTTTGGCGGCGAGACAGTCAATCCGTCGTGGGAAGCAGTGAAGCAGCTGCCGGAGACCATCGGAGATTATGCGTTATTCAAATTTGAGATACCGACCATATTTGGTTTGGCGGCGCAAACGGTTTTGGAAAAAGCAGCCCAAATCCAGCCGGATGTGATCCTGTGTATCGGACAGGCGGGTGGCCGCGACGCGGTCACGCCGGAGCGGATTGGCATTAACGTGCGAAATGCCCGCATTGCGGATAATGCGGGCAACCGGCCGCAGGAGGAAATCATCTGTGAAGATGGAGCGGACGGAATATTTGCCACAGTGCCGGTAGCAGCCATGGCGGAGGCGATCAGGAAAGCAGAGCTGCCCGCACATGTATCTAACACAGCGGGTGCATTTGTCTGTAACGACACCCTTTACACGCTTTTATATCATTTTGCAGGGAAACCTGTCCACGTGGGGTTCATCCATGTGCCCTATATTCCACAGCAGGGCACACCCAACCTGCCGCTGGAGCAGATCACCCATGCCCTTACCGCCGCAATTTCTGCTTTGTAAATTGATGTTTATCGCGCAATGTAACGTGGATAACGTAGGGGCGACCATTGGTCGCCCGTGCAGAAAAATGTTGCGAATTCGCATTGGGTTTCGGCGAATTCGTAACAGACAACCGCAGCGGGCGGCGGGTCGCCGCCCCTACGAGATCATTGTAAGATTGTACGACAAACTGAAATTTAGCATTCCATGCAAAAAACCTGCCGCCCATGTGGCGGCAGGTTTGTTTTTTCACCGTGTTCCTTTGTCGTAGGGGATGCCTTCAGCTTTGGGAGCGCGGGACTTCTTGGAAGTAAAGGCCAACACGATCAGAGAAATGATATATGGCAGCATATTGTAGACCTGACTGGGAATATCCAGCGCTGCAAGGAAGTCAAAGCCCATGTACACATTGGACAGGGCACGGAACATGCCGAACAGCAGGGCTGCCAGCGCGATCTTGACGGGATGCCAGGCACCGAAGATCATGACGGCCAGAGACAGGAAGCCGAAACCGGCGACACCATACTCGAAGCGCCACTCGGAAACACCGGCAGTGATGAACACGATGCCGCCCAGACCGCCCAGTGCACCGGAGATCAGAACACCTGCCCAGCGCATCTTGTAAACGTTGATGCCGACAGAGTCTGCTGCCTGGGGATGCTCGCCACAAGCCATCAGACGAAGGCCGAAGCGGGTCTTATAAAGCATCACATACACCAGAATCAGCGCCACCAGTGTAACCACCATAAACCAGTTAAACTCAAAGCCATTCATATTGACCAGCAGCGACTGCTTGGGGATGGCGTACTGGATGACGGAGGAAACGTCATCGGGGTTGGCGGCGGTATTGATGGCCTTGACGATAACGGTAGCAGCCGCAACGCCCAGCATATTCAGTGCAGTACCGATGATGGTCTGGTCTGCCTTGAAGTTGATGCAGGCAACTGCCAGCAAGGATGAGTACAGCATGCCCACCAGTGCAGCAGCCAGAACGACACCGAGGATGATCACGATGGCAGGACTGCCAGCAGGCAGATAACGCATGGCCAGCGCACCACCCATAGCACCCATGACCATGATGCCTTCAAGGCCAAGGTTGATCACGCCGGAGTGCTCAGAGATACAGCCGCCCAGTGCGACGAGGATCAGAACCGAAGCGAAAATCAATGTATATTGGATCAACAGCATCAGGCTTGACCTCCTTCCGTATTTTCCTGCGCAGCAGCTCTTGCGGCCTCTTTCTCTTCCCACTTGGCAATGCCCGTATTCATGGCATGTTTCATGAACAGCACAAAGCCGCACAGATAGATGATGATGGCGGAAATCAGATCAGAGATCTGCGCGCAGTACATGGTTTTGTCTACATAAGCGCCGCCGATGGTGATATGCTGAATGAAGAAAGAGGAGAGCACGGCACCCATAGGATGCAGGTTTCCTAAGAATGCTGCGGCGATACCGTTGAAGCCCATGCCGGGAACGGAAGAAGTGGAGCACTGCCACTGTTCAAAACCGGTCAGATACAGCAGTGCGGCACCCATACCGGCCAATGCACCGCTGATGGCCAGCGTGACGATGGTGTTACGCTTTTCAGCCATGCCGCAATATCTGGCGGCGTTTTTGTTATTGCCCGTTGCCTTCAGCTCGTAGCCAAATTTGGTCTTTTCCAGAACCACCCATACGATAATTGCCATGATGACGGACAGGGGCAGTGCAAGACCGACGTACTGGTTACCGTTGAACAGCTTGCTCAGCCCCAGAGAGGGCAGCAGGGAGACGGGGCTGGTGCGTTCCAGAGAGAATGTATAGGGACTGGTCGGCTCCTTGACATTGGTCAGCAGCATATTTACCAGATACAGGGTGATCCAGTTGAGCATAATGCCGGAAATGACTTCGTTTACATTGCAGTAAGCCTTCAAAAAGCCACTGATGGAACCAAGCACAGCACCGCCGGCCATGGCAAGGAGCATGCAAGCCCACCAGGGCAGATTCCATGCCAGTGCCGCAAACAGAGCCATGCCTGCACCGGCACAGTACTGGCCGGCAGTACCGATATTAAACAGGCCGACCTTGTAAGCAAAAAGGATTGCCAGAGCGCACATCAGCAGAGGTGCGGTTTTTACCAGTGTGTTGCCCAGATATTTCATCTGGGTAGCAGGTCTGCTGTAGGTCAGGAAATTCTTGATCACGGTGATGATGGCTTCACCTGCACCGGCAGGATTGATGAACAGCAGCACCACATAGCCGATGAACAGACCTAGAATGACACAGATCAGCGCAGAGAGCAGGGACTGAACGCCGCTGTTTTTCAGAAAGTTCTTTTTCATCGCGCCACCTCATCTCTCTTTGCGCCGGCCATATACAGACCCAGTTCTTCAACCGTTGTATTCTTGGGGTCAAATTCACCGACGATCTCGCCTTCATACATGACCAGAATCCGGTCAGGAACATTCATAACCTCATCCAGCTCCAGAGAAACCAGCAGCACGGCTTTGCCGGCATCGCGCTGCGCAACCAGCTGGCTGTGGATATACTCAATGGCACCAACGTCCAGACCGCGGGTGGGCTGAACAGCCACCAGAAGCTCGGGATTCTTGTCGATCTCACGGGCGATAATGGCTTTCTGCTGGTTGCCGCCAGACATGGACCGGGCGGTGGTAACAGGACCCTGACCGCTGCGGACGTCATACTGTTCGATCAACCGCTCGGCATAGCTGCGGATATTCTTGCGCTTCAGGAAGCCGGCCTTGCTGGTAAACTCAGGCTCGAAGTAGCGCTGCAGAATAATGTTGTCTTCCAGCGTATAATCCAGCACCAGACCGTGCTTATGGCGGTCTTCGGGGATGTGGCTCATGCCGGACAGGCTGCGTTTGCGGATGGATGCTTTGGTAATATCCTTGCCGCAGAGGGTCAGCGTGCCGGACTTGACAGGCTCCAGACCCGTAATGCCGTAAACCAGCTCGGCCTGACCGTTGCCATCGATACCGGCGATACAGACAATCTCACCGGCTCGAACCTGGAAGGATACGTTCTTAACAGCATCCTCGCTGCCACGCTTTGCGGCAACGCTGATATTCTGAACGTCCAGGATTACATCGGCGGGCTTCGCGGCTTCCTTGTCCACAGCAAACTTGACATCACGACCCACCATCATGCGGGACAATTCCTGTGCGGTGACGTTCTTGGTCTCCACGGTGCCGATGTACTTGCCCTTGCGCAGAACGGTGCAGCGGTCAGCAACGGCCATGATCTCGGCCAGCTTGTGGGAGATGAAGAGGATGGACTTGCCCTCAGCAGCCAGATTTTTCATAATCTGCATCAGCTCATCAATCTCCTGGGGGGTCAGCACGGCGGTGGGCTCGTCGAAGATCAGCACGTCGTTCTCACGGTAGAGCATCTTCAGAATTTCGGTACGCTGCTGCATGCCCACTGTAATATCCTCAATGACCGCATCGGGATCCACGTACAGGCCGTACTTTTCGGACAATGCCATGACCTTTTTTCGTGCTTCCTGCTTTTTCAGGAAACCGAACTTGTCCGTAGGCTCTACGCCCATAATGATGTTGTCAAGAACCGTGAAGCATTCCACCAGCTTGAAGTGCTGGTGCACCATGCCGATACCCAGATCATTGGCGTCATTGGGATTTCGGATCTCTACTTTCTTGCCGTTCATGTGGATCTCGCCCTCTTCCGGCTGATAGAGGCCGAACAGCACACTCATCAGCGTGGACTTACCGGCACCGTTTTCACCCAGAAGTGCGTGGATCTCGCCCTTTCTGAGCTGCAGGGTAATATCATCATTGGCGATGATACCGGGGAACCGCTTGGTGATGTGCAGCATTTCAACTGCATAGTTTTCCAATTTCAGCAAACCTCCTTATACAGTCAATGGATTGCGCCGGATACCGCCGGGAGGCCTGACGGTACCGATGTCCATTTCCGCTTTTATACTGTTTCAGTATACCATGACTATGGCACTTTTGCAAAAGGTATTTCCAGAATGCGATGATATTTTATGCCAGTTGCCATATTTCAAGCAGATTATATAGAAAACGCACGCCCAATGCGTGCGTTTGTCAGTTTCAGTGAAAAAGAAGCCGCGCAAGACCGCGCCGTTCCAAAATGCGAAAGAGCAGGCTTCCCAGCGTCAGCAAAACGGCGGCCTCTCCCAGTGCCACATAAAGTGCGTTGATCCCAAAGCCACCGCCGATGTAGACCGTCAGTTCCCAGCCTACAAAAATGGCATTTGACAGCGCAGGCATTACCATGCTCAGAAGAGGATAACCCTTGATACGGTAATTGCGCAGAGCATACATGGCCAGCGCGGCGATCAGCGTGGCGGCAGTTCCAGCCAGCCAGTCCAGCGGCAGAGCTGCGGCAAAGGTAAGATTAAACAGCAGACAGCCGACCGTCAGGCCTGAAATGGCGGCAGGCGTAAATAGCGCAAGAACGCAAAGCGCTTCAGACATACGCAGCTGGATGGCGAAGGAAGTGGAATTGGGTATAAGGAAGTTTTGCAGATGTGTCAGCACTGCATACAGTGCGGCGATCAGTGCTGCATGGGCAAGATATTTTGTTTTGTTGTTCATAGGAAAGCCTCATTTCAAAGAGATAAATTGATGTTTATCGCACTGTTGCGGTTTCAAATTGTCGCCCCTGTGGGGCGACAGCATCCTTCGGATGCAGGGGAAGCGGATTGCTACGTCGCTTCGCTCCTCGCAATGACATCGTGATTTGGTAGTTGGTAGCAGCAAAATCGGCACGGAAACCATCGAAAACCACTGTCATTCCGCGCAGGCTGAAAGGCCGACGTGGGAATCTCCCGGTACAATGTTTGTTTCTGCACTGCTTATCGATGCATGGAAGCAGGAGATTGCCACGTCGCGCTTCGCGCTCCTCGCAATGACATGTTTTTGAGCGGCACAATGTTGCGAATTTGCCGAATACCAATGCGAATTCGCAACATTTCTCTGCGCGGGCGGCTAATAGCCGCCCCTACATTCACAATCGAAACAGCGCGATAAACTGAAATTTAGGAAATAAAAACGGATGGTTTTTCCATCCGCAGCAAAAGAAAATGGGCGCAAAGCGCCCACCCAAAGTCCTAGTTTTGTTTAGAGACAGGATGGTTACGAACTGTCTGTATACAATTATCAAGAGCATTATATTCCCTTGGCGCAGTGTTGTCAAGTCCTTTAAAAGTAAAGTTCTGCGGCCACATTTCCATGGACATAGTAGCAGACTGCTTTTTTCATAAACTGCTCTGTCACGCCGAAACGCTCCGCCAGATTCCACAGCTCACAGCAGCCGTCGGCCACGGCCTCATCCAGCGCATCTTCCGTTACCAGCTGCAAAATTGCCCATTTGTCGGCGCGGTTTTCATGGCGCTGGCGCAGATCATAGGGGGAGTAACGGTTATAAAAGCTGCCGGTAAGGCAATGCCCCAGCTCATGCCCCATGTGAACACGTTCCAATGCGTCGCCGTCCATGACGGATTCATCAATGCCGATGTAGCAGTTTCCGTCCTCATCCATCAGGGACAGGGAGCCGTTTTCCGGCAGGGAGGTCTCGATCACCTCTATATTCTGTTGTTCGGCCAAAGTATAGAGGTCTAAGACGTTCATGGCTACTCCTTCGCTCGTTTCAGTTCCTCCCGGAGCTTGACCAGTGCGGCGAATTCCTTCACTTCCTGATACATGGCATCGGTGATCTCACCGCTGCCGCCGAAGAGGGCAAATTTAATATCATCGTCATTAACTGGATGCGCTGCAGCATCCTCCCGTCCTGTCAAAAAGGCAGAAGAGGTACCCAGTGCCTTTGCAATCAATTCCAGACGGTCAAAGGGTATCTTCTCCGTCTCGCCGGTGGCATAGCGCTGCAGAGCAGATTTGGGGATGCCGGTCAGATGGGACAGCTCACCGTAGGAAAGATCTTTCTGCATAATCAGATTCAGAATGCGGTTTGACAGTTCGCTCATTGCGTTCACGCTCCTTGTAACATAATCATACAGCAAACGTCCCAGAAATGCAATAGTATTTTTAAAAAATTTACAATTCGTCCCATAAATGGGTTGACATACTGAAACAAATGTGCTATTTTATGGTTGTCCCAAATGTGGGACGGAAAAAAGTGTTCTCAGAACCGATTATTTTTTTGCAGCAAACGACCCGAAAATGGGACGATAGAAAGGGATGGTTGTATGACGAAATTGGAAAACAAAGTGGATATGTTGATCCGCCTGTGTACGACAGAAGATGAAGAAGTAGAAGCTGCATTGAAAGAACTGCTGCTCACGCTTCCGGTGCAGTGTGATCCGGAAGCAGATACCAGCGCCAGAATCTGCAGGGTACTGCGGGAACTGGGCATTCCGGAGCATCTGTCCGGATATGTGTACCTGGTGGAGGCAATCGAACTTGTGGTAAAGGAGCAGTCTTATCTGCGCCATATCACCACCGCTCTTTACCCGGATGTGGCCAGAAAGTACCATTCTACACCCAGCCGGATCGAGCGCGCCATCCGCCATGCCATTGAGACGGCCTGGAGCCGCTGTGATCTGGAAACATTGACGGCGTATTTTGGAAATACCGTCAGTCCCGTCAGGGGGAAACCTGTCAATTCGGAATTTATTGCCCGCGTGTCCAACGCGGTGCGTCAGGAGGGTTGAAATGGGAAATCATCGGAAACCCTGTGACGGGTGTACCCAGTGCGTCTGCGATTACCGGCGATGTGCACCTTATCAGAAATGGTTTACTACCGTCTGGGAAGAACTTCGACGGCATCTGCGCGGCGGCTGCCGCATCGATCATTTTCAAAGCAGCCACAAGCTTACATATGTGCATCCGGATATGATCCGCCGCTATCTGCAGGAAGATATCTGTACCCGCTGCGAATTTGCAGGCAATTGCCAGATTCCCTGCATGGCTTACTGGCACTGGTGGGATGCAAGAATGGTTTGGCTGAAATGGATTTTGCAGAACGGGAGGGAAGAATATGACGGTAAGAATCGGACATGCGTCCATTGATGAAAACGGCAGGGCAGCCGGTGGCGCGGCAGGGGATCAGACCGGAAAGGAGCTGTGCATCCGCGGGTGGTACGACAAGGGCTGGAAGGTTTTACTGCGTGCCAAGACAGAAGCTGTGGGAAGGAAGATTGCGGCATGCTGCATGGCCGCCTGCAACAATGAAAATCTGGGTTACGATCAGGGCGGCAGAAATACCGGCCTGCAGGCGGCAAAAAAGACAGGCTGGGATTTTTCCAGGATCACGGCCAAGGCGGAATTTGACTGCTCTTCTCTCGTCTCGGCCTGCGTTCAAGCTGCTGGAATAGAAATCTGGGATGGTGGCAACGCGCCAACGACCCGCACGCTGGAGAAGGTTCTGACCGCAACAGGCACCTTTGAAGTCCTCAAAGACGAAAGGTACCTGACCGGAACAGACAATCTTCTGGCGGGAGATATTCTTCTGAAGCCAGGCAGCCATGTGGTCATCGTGCTGGATGATGGAGGGAGCGCATGCCGTAATCAGATATCCGGCAGCATTACCTACTGCGTCATGCTGCCACTGGTTCAATCCGGCGACCGGGGCGACCTGGTCAGGGCAATTCAGCAGCTTCTGGTGCTTCACCACGCCGATCCTGAGGGGGTGGATGGGGAATTCGGCAGAAAAACCAGAGCGGCTGTTGAAAAACTGCAGGCACACGCAGGTATCGAAGTGGACGGAAAGGTTGGTATCGATACGTGGAGCGTTCTGCTGGGAAAGGGGTGAAAGCGTGGAAACGGAGGTGATCGTGGCACTTCTGGGATTGCTGGGTACGCTGGCGGGGTCCTTTCTGGGTGTGATCGCAGCATCGCGCCTGACCAACTACCGTCTGCAAATGCTGGAAGAAAAGGTAAATAAGCATAACAATCTGATCGAGCGTACCTTTGTCCTGGAAGGCCAGATGGCGGAGTGCCGCCATGATATCAAGGAATTGAAAGCCTATCATAAACCGGTTTGTTAAGGAGGAAGCAACATGCAAATGCTCAATGAATATCTCGTGCCCGTGATCGTGGCGCTGTGCCTGGCTACGGGTTACATCATCAAACACTGGATCAAGGATGCTGATAATAAGATCATCCCCACAGTGGTAACCCTGACCGGCATGGCGGCAGCCATTGCCATGAACTGGGGTGCGGTGACGGTGGAGATCATTGTCAGTGGTGCGGTGTCCGGTCTTGCATCCACGGGACTGCATCAGATGTTCAAGCAGTGGATCGACAGCGGAATCTCATAACAAAAGCCCCGGCCTGCTGGCCGGGGCTTTTGACAAAACGGGGTTAACCGCAGTGGTAAATCACTTCTTTGCCATGGGCTTTGGCATATTCGATTTCGTCACGAACTGCGCTTCCGATATATCCGCCGATATTCAGCACATAAATGCCGTCGCTCAAGTCTATTTTTGCATAGTGCGCAGCCTGAAGCTTTTGCAGGTCTTCCTGTGTGGGTGTGGCAGAACCGGATGTATAAACACATTGCAGGATATTACAGCCTTTTTGCGTTTCGAGATAGTAGGCCGCTTGCTGCATTTCTTTTTCGAAACGCATACTGCCGCAGATGGTATATGTTTTCATATTTTTCCTCGCAGATAACAGTCTTATGATACAAATTCGGCAAGCCGTGCGATGAAATCCCTGTTTTTGGGGCATTCGGAGGTGTCCGAGAAATATTCCTTCCAGACAACATCGTTGCGGTTTTTATAGGCAGCTTCCTTCGCAGACCGGATGGCTTTTTCCACCTGCTGCCAGTTATCCCGTCCCCGCAGTTCGGCTACGGCCGGATAAAACTCCTTGGTCATGCTCATACCCGGATCCTGCGCAAAGATCGGCGTTCCAACCCGCAGATCATCGAAACCACCGTTGCGGGGAACACCCAGAATGCGAAGATGGGTGCTTACGGTATCCTGCTTTGAGGGCAGAATGCGGGAATCTTCACGTTCGAGAAGCCTGCGCATATGATGTGCTGCAGTGCGGACACTGCAGCCGGTCATAAGAGGATAGGCAACGCCCAGATCCAGCAGACGCTGCTCGATGCAGGGAGAATAAGCCGCAGCAAGGGTGATGATCACGGTGGGATGATGCGCATCCATATGTTCCAGAAAGTATAATCCATCCATGCCCTGAAGACGCAGGTTGATGAACAGGCCATCGGGCCGACATTCCTGCAGAAGCTGCATGCCGGTTTCTGCATCGGCACAGCTGTATACGCGGCAGTCCTTTTGCAGGTCGGTCTCCAGTCCAGTACGGAAAGGGTCAGACGGCTCAATAATCAGAATGGTTTTCATAGCATCACGCCTTCTTTCTGTGTTGAGTATATTTTAACACGCAAATGCATCCGATGCAACGGAAGAGAATCGACAAAAATCGACCCGGGAATAAAAGAAACACCCGGAACTTTCGTTCCGGGTGTTTTGAGGTTTTGGGGTAGATTACTTGGCAGCGCCAGCGATCTGAGCAGCAACTTCTGCTGCAAAATCGTCGACCTTCTTTTCAATGCCTTCACCCTTGGTGTAGTGGATAGCATTGACGAAGGTAATCTTGCCGCCCAGCTTCTTGCCGGCATCGGCAATGTAGCCAGCTACGTCGCCCTTGAACAGGTCGCCGCGGACGAACTCCTGCTGCAGCAGGCAGATTTCCTTATAGAAAGCAGCGATCTTACCCTGAGCGATCTTCTCCTTGACCTGAGCGGGCTTGGAGGCCATCTTGGGATCGTTGTCCATCAGAGCAACCTGAACAGCCAGCTCCTTGTCAACAACTTCCTGAGGAACCATAGCCTTGTCCCAGTACTGAGCCTTCATAGCAGCGATCTGCATAGCGACGTTCTTACCGACCTCGGTAGCGTCGATGCCGCCCTCGACAGCCAGGTTGACCAGAACACCGTGGGTGCCGCCAGCGTGAACGTAAGCGACGGAGGTGTTCTCAGCAAAGCGGTCGAAACGGCGGATAACCATGTTCTCGCCGATGGACATGACCTTCTCCTGCATGATCTCGGTAACGGTCAG
>JAFYLN010000179.1 GCA_017537045.1 Oscillospiraceae bacterium
GCGGGGAATTGTGCGGCAGTCTCAGGGGAGATCTGGCTGTGCACCTGCAGCTTCAGCAGCGGGCAGAGCAGCATCACGATAGCCAGCAGCGCCGTCAGAAGGGGTAACCAACGTTTTTTCATGATGATCCCGGCTTTCTTTGAATATTTGGCGTCCGGCAGAAATCGCCGGAGGATATCAGTTGGGATTGAGATGGATACGTACCGCCTGCCCACGGTGGCTGAAGAGCTCGAAGTTGCTTTCGTCGCCGTTTCGGATGCGGTCGCACACCCATCTGTCGCCCTCGAAGTGACCTTCCTCCACGCTGAGGAAGTTGAGGGTACCGCTCATACGGGAGGCAAGGAGCGGGTAGGGATCCTCCTCCAGCGGGTCGGGGCGGCGGCGGAAATCCACCTTCACACCGCATCCGGCAAGGTAGAATTCGTCATCACCGGTCTGAATGAGCAGACCGCGGCCTCTTGCGGAGAGCACATCGACATTTTCCGGGGCGGCAGTATTCAGGAAGCTGCCCATGCCCCAGCGGCCGCTGTTGTTGGCGAACTTGACTTCCACATGCCAGCCTTTCAGGGGAATGTACTGCTTGTCCATGAATTCCTGCTGCACCAGCGCATGGACGCGGCCTGTCCCGCGATATTTGATAATCAGCGGCGCCAGACTCGCTACGGAGCGCATGCTCAGGGCCATGTCGCGGCTTTCGGGGAGGAGATTGCCTTCCATGTCAACAGCGTGGCCTGCGCCGAAGCAAGCCATGCCGATGCAGCCGTAGTCCGCGAAGGCCTCCATCATATTGAGCGCATTGGCCATGCCGCCGATGGGGCTCTCCGGAATGAAAAGGGGGTTGTCCTCCCGGGCATAGCGGCTGCACACCCGGCGGTAGCGCGCCCGGTCAGGGACGTACATATCCGGACAGATCAGGTCGATGTGGCGCGTGACGGCTTTGTAGATATCCAGCATGCGGCCTACGGCGGCGCCGCTGTTGTAGCACAGACCGGCTTCCTCAAAGCCCTGCTCGCCCAGCATGACGTTGATCATCAGGGGAACGTCATATTCGTTTTTACCGGCGATGGCCATTTTCTCCACGAAATTTGCGTGGGCCCAGGCCATGAATGCCTCGTGGGCGTGGCGGCCGAAGCGGCTGCGCCAGCTGTTGCCGGCGGGGATGATGCCGCAATCCTCCAGCGTTACACCGTCCAGGACGGCGGGCACGGGCTGCTGATAGAGCGCTTGCGCCTCGTCGCGATAGTCGAAATCGGTATTAGCCAGGCCAATCTCGTTTTCAACCTGCACAGCGATGACAGTGCCGGTGTCGCCGTCCACCTCTTTGAGGTGGGCCATGAAGCGGGCGAAGGCACGGCTGTCCTTTTCCAGGGTAGCCTCACACAGGGGGCTCATGCTGGCGACACGTCCGCCGTCCCGGCCACGGGCGATATGATAGGTTTCCGGGTGGAGCTTCATCCATTCCGGGGCATAATTGGGATGACCGTTCTTGTTCATGCCGAACCAGAGCAGGATCAGATACAGTCCGTGCTCCCGGCAGCGGAGGATCAGATCGTCCACATCGGCGAAATCATAGACGCCTTCTTCGGCCTCGATTCGGAACCAGTAGACCGGAGCCTCCAGCAGGTTGCCGCCGTAGTGCCTGACGGCTTTGATCTCCCGTTCCAGCATTTCCGGGACGCCGGTGGAGGAGTTATGGGTCTGCAGGCCCAGCGGCAGGATTGGCTTGCCGGATTTATCATGGAAGAAGGTCATGATCAGATTCCTCCTTTCAGCTTGCGGACGGTGCCGCCCTGCTGCAGTCTGCCGTTGATGCTGATGGTGCGGGGCACATAACAGCGGGAATCCTCGATGGCGCTGATCAGCTCCTGTGCGGCGCTTGTGCCCATCTGCACGGCGTCCTGCACATAGGTGGTCAGCTGGGGACGAACAGCCCGGGACAGCGCTACGCCGTCAAAACCGAAAACGCTGACGTCCTCCGGAACACGCAGTCCCTGTCGTTCGATCTCGGTTATGCCGCCGAGACAGGAAATGTCATCCGGATAGATGATGCAGGTGGGAGGCTTGGGCAGGGAGAGCAGCTCACGGGTTACGTCGCCGGAGACGTAGGGCGTGCGGAAATTCGCTGCGCACAGGTACTCCTCCGGTACGGTGATGCCGCAGTCTCGGCAGCCACGATAAAAACCTGCGATACGCTCTGCGGTGACCTGTCCGCTTTCACCGTGGATAAAGGCGATGCGGCTGTGGCCCATCTCATCATGCAGGTAGTGGATGATCTCCTCCATCGCATCCACATTGTTGCTGGTGACGGTGGAGATGCCGGGGTAGGACTCCTCGATGGACACCGTCGGCAGATCGCTTTCCACGAGGGTCATCACATTGTCCTGGTCAAAGAGGCTCTGCACGATGATGACGCCGGCGCACTGGCGCTGGCGGGCGTAATCGATGTAGGGCATGTCGGTGGCATTGCTCAGAAAGACCAGTTCATAGCCCTGACGGATGGCCTGCTGGTGGATACCTTCCAGCACCAGGGAGAAGAACTCATGGCCGAACAGGTTGCGGTACAGCACGCCAATGGAACGGGTGCGGTTGGTCTTCAGCGTCCTGGCTGCCACATTGGGGTAGTAGCCCATCTCCTTTGCGATCTGGCGGACGCGATCGGCGTTTTCGGCGCTCACACCCGGAAGATGGTTGAGGGCTCGGGAGACTGCGGCAGTGGACAGACCGCAGCGCTGGGCGATCATTTTAATGGTAACCATGCCTGTCTCCCTCCTTTGGATGTTAAACGTTTGCGCAAATCGCAATAGGTCAAAACAGACAAAAAGACATATAAAGCTGGACTTATTTATAATTTACTTCCAGAGGGAGCGAATTGTCAATAAGGAAATATAACAAATGGTCTGTTATCGGCGAAATTTTGCAAAGCGCAGTGACGGGAGTGAATGAAGGCAGCCTGAAGGGACGGATGAAACGCAAACGTTTAACAAGTTTTGACAAAAAAGAAACCGCTTCATCATGAAGCGGTTTCATCCGGATCAGTAAATCAGCTGAACGTCGGGGAAGTGATTCTGCAGCCAGGAGTCCGCATAGCTGCCCTTTTCGACCACGGCATACTGGAGGGGACAGTTCCGGAAAGCGTCGGCACCGATGCTTCTGACACTGGCGGGGATGCGGATGGTGGTCAGGCTGGTGCAGCCGGAGAAGGCACGATAACCGATGGTGGTGACGTCGCTGGAAATATCGAAGGAGGTCAGGTGGATACAGTCGGCAAAAGCGTCATCACAGATCTCCTTCATGGCGATGGGCAGGGAGGACTCGAAGGTGGGTTTGAACTTGCCGTAGGAGACGGGGGCGCTCTTGTAGCTGGCGACGATCTCGCCGCCGACCTTGCGCAGGGCGAGGATGTAGACCTGCTGCAGCATATCGCTGGGCAGCTGGGCTTTAGTCAGGTCATATTCTGTGTCGCGGGTAGTGGCTAGAACGGTCTCGGCGCCGTTCACCACGCGGATGATCTGATATTCCGTGATGCCGGGGATGGCATTCCACTCCAGCTCAATCTCGTCGTCATCGACTTCCAGTTCAAAGTCGAAATCTGGCGCGTATGCGGGGAGGACGGTGACCGTTATGGTGGCAGCCTCGCCGCCCTTGGGGGTGACGGTGATGGTTGCGGTGCCGGTACTGATACCGGTCACCGTGGCGATCAAACCGTTCTGGTTATCGTAGGTGGCGGTGACGGTGGCTACGCTGGTGTTGCTGCTGGTCCAGGTGAAGTCCTTGGCCGACTTGGGATAGTACTCTTTGGGAATGATCAGGGCGTTGTCTCCGGCAGTTACACGCAGGCTGGTTTCAACGATGGTGATGTAGCTGCTGGGCTTTTTCCAGCCGACCTGATAGTAGAAAATGTCGCCGCTAAGTCCGCGGCCGCCTGCCGAGGTTGCGAGCTTTTTGCGGAAAAGCTCTTGTGTCTTTTCGCTTGCATAGGTGCTCATGGTGTTCCACATTTCCATGGAGGTCAGTGGGCCGACGTAGAGGCCGTAGGTTTTTTCATGCTTTTTCCCCTCGGCGACCATCTTGTCAAACTCAGAGAAGAATTCCTCCCAAGTGGAGAAGGTGAAATCATAGTACCCGGCGCTGTCGGTGTTTTCATATTCGCCGCCTTCAGATTCCGGAGGGATGTAGCCCTCATCGATGATATTATCGGGCCGATTCCAACGGTGATCCTTGGCCAGGGTTTCATCGTCAACGCAGAAGTAGGTGTGGCATTCATAGCCGCCCGTACCGGGATCATCCCAGGTGCAGTCTACATGATACCACTTGCCATCCAGCTTGATCATGTTCCAGCCGTGAGCCCCCCAAGCACCGCCGGAGTAGGCGGTGCCGGAGAGATAGATACAATCTATGCCGGCGATGGTGCACAGCATCAGGTAAGCGCGAGCGTAGCTGTCGCACACACCACGACCATGGACAAGCACGCCGGATGCATCGCGGTAAGGATCGCTGGAATAGTCATAGTTGGCATTGTAGATCAGCCAGTCATGCAGTGCACGGGCACGGTCATAGATACTCATGCCGGGGGTGATAACCTCGGCGACAACCTTGTTTGCCTTGCCGGCGGTGGTCAGTTCATCCGTTTCATCGGCTTCTGTGAAGGTCTCGTAAATGCGGGTCTGGAAGATGAAGAACTGGCCGTTGGTATCCATGACGCGGAATTCCCAGAAATAGCGGCCAGGCTTGGTGAATGTGTAATTGAAGGTATCGTCCTTCACATTGAAACTGTCCGGAACCGTCCAATAATCCTTGAAGGGATCCTTGGACATATCCTGATACGCCAGACTGGCGTGACAGCTGTAAGGACCTTCGCCGCCGGAGATGATGACCTCCCAGGTGGTCTGCTGCCCGAGGATGATGTATGGCATGGTAGTAAGCACATAGGCAAGGTCAAGGGGCTCGGAAGAGGTGTCCGCACCCTTGACGAAGCCGCGCATGACTACGCCGCCCTGATAATACAGCTTGTCCGACACCTTTGTGAAGGCAGCAAAGTCTGCCTCATCTGCCTGAACTGCTGGAATGCAGGCGAACATCACGACAGCACAAATCAGTGCGAATAGTCTTTTGAGAAACATATTGTATGCTCCTTTTCTGCCTGATCGGGCATAATACGCATTATATGTTATTATAGGTGGGTTGATAAACAAAGTCAAGGATGATAAACAAAATTGCCCATACATGCCTGCCGTGGTATGAATGGGAAAGAAGAGAAACCACACATTCGGGAGATACCCTGGTGTAGAGCGATTTTTCATGTGGCTTGCATGCGATGCGTGCAGCAGAATCGTAGCAGGCGGGACAGATGACGGGTGAAAACAGCGGAAAAACAAAAGAAGGGCATTTCTGATATGTATGGTATCGTTGTCATGAATTGCCTTTTAGCGGCGAATATGCTATACTCATCTGGTCATTTTAGTAGAAAGGCGCGTTAACATGTTATTCACAAGTCTTGAGTTTCTTTGTATGTTTTTGCCTGTTGTACTGGCGGTGAATTTCCTGTTGCCGCAGATGTACAGGAATTACTGGCTGCTGGCCGCCAGCTTGTTGTTCTATGCCTGGGGTGAGCCAAGGTTTGTGTTTTTCATGCTGTTGTCCATTGTCTTCAACTACATTATGGCGTTGAAGATATCCGACCATCAGCCGGAGGAAAAGACGGCACGCCGCATTATTCTTGCATTGGCAGTATTGGGTAATCTGTCGTTGTTGTTTGTGTACAAGTACATGAACTTTTTTACCAGCACGATGCGTCAACTGCTGCCGAATGCCCAGAAATACATCACCCAGACGAATTTCGTGCTGCCTATTGGCATTTCGTTCTTTACGTTCCAGGCAATGAGTTATGTGGTAGATGTCTACCGTGGCGTGCGAGTACAGAAGAATCCAGCCAATTTGGGCATGTATGTCTCTTTCTTTCCGCAGCTGATCGCAGGCCCGATTGTACGTTACACCACCGTTGAAGAACAGATCAGTCACCGGCGGATTACGGTGGATTCCTTTGCTGAAGGCGTACGCCGATTCCTTGTTGGTTTCAACAAAAAGATGCTGCTGGCTAACGTACTGGGTGAAGCTGCAGATGCGATTTTCGCGCTGGAGGGTATGAGTGCCCTGACTGCATGGGTGGGCATTGTCTGCTACACGCTACAGATCTTCTATGATTTTGCGGGATACTCTGATATGGCGATTGGCCTTGGCAAGATGTTTGGATTCGACTTCCTGGAGAATTTCGATTATCCATATTGCGCAGGTTCGGTGACAGAGTTTTGGCGCCGTTGGCATATTTCCCTGGGTACTTGGTTCCGTGATTATGTGTACTTCCCCATGGGGGGATCACGCGTCAAGAGCAAAGCGCGCCTGGTATTAAACCTCTTCACTGTGTGGATGCTGACAGGTATCTGGCACGGTGCAAACTGGACGTTCATTCTGTGGGGCGTGATGTACGGCGCGCTGATTGTGGTGGAGAAGCTGTTGGATCTGCCGAAGAAAGTACAGAACTCGGTGGCAACAGGCTTCATCTGGCGCGTGGTGACACTGTTGGCAATTATGTTGGGCTGGGTGCTGTTCCGTTCCGACTCACTTGCAAATGCAGGACGGTATATCACCGCGATGTTTGTCGGTGGTGCGTCTTCCGTGGCAGATATTACGGGTATAAGCTATCTGCGGGAATATCTGATAACTATTCTGGTTGGTCTGGTGTGTGCGACGCCTGTGTTCCGGGTCATCCGTGCGAAGGTATGCAATATGCCTAAGCTGGGCCCGGTGCTGCTGACAGCAGGCTATATACTGCAGTTGATGCTGTTCTTGATGAGCGTGTCTGCACTGATCATGAATGCCCATAATCCTTTTATCTACTTCAATTTCTAAACGGAGGTCCATGAGAATGAAGAGCGCCGGGAGAATACTGGTGTTGCTGTTCGTAGTGATACTCTTCGGTCTGGCCATCGCAAACTTGCCGCTGACTTTCAAGGCATTGGAGGAGGGGGCGGCAGCGGGGCAAGGGCTTGCGGGCGTGAGCGAAACGCTGCGCAAAGCCTATCTGACGGATGAATTCTGGCAGAAAAACCAGTTTGTCAACATAAATGGTTTGTATGCACGTTTTAGTGGCCGGCGTGAGCTAAATGATGTTGTGCTGATGCGTAACGGTATGCTGGGCTACAGCGGCAACGCAAAACGCAGCATGAGCTTACAAACGGCGGGGATCACCCAGTTTTCAGAATGGCTGCATGCGATCGGTTCGGACTTCCTGTATGTGCAGATGCCTTACAAATTGGATTTGGAAGGCAAAATGCTTCCTGTTGGTCATGAAGATGGTTTGCATGCAAACGCTACCGCTTTATTGGACGCATTGAAGGCTCGTGATGTACATGTGCTTGATCTGCGCACCGATATCTGTGCAACTGTGGCACAGGTGGAAAAGTATTTTTATCCTACCGACCATCACTGGTCTGCCCGGGGTGCCATGAAAGGCTTCCAACTGGTCACGCAACGAGTGCAGGAGTTGTTTCCTTATCAGCCCATCCTGAAAAGTAAGGAAGCAAAAACAGCCAACTGGCGAGAGCATACCCTGAAGAACTATTTTTTGGGAAGCCAGGGCAAGCGCGTAGGTCAGTTGTATGCCGGCGTGGATGACCTGGTATGGTATACACCGCAGTTCGATACGAGTATGAGCATGTATATACCAAAATATCGGAAGTTCACTGCTGGTACATTCCAGGATGCGGTGATGCAGATGCATTACGTTGAGGAGAAGCCGGATTACTTCAATCTGAGCCCATACAACGTATACATCGGAGGAGATTATCCGCTGGTAGTGCACCGCAACGGGCAGGCACCCGTTGATTTGAAGGTCCTTATCATTAAGGACAGCTTTACGCTGCCTCTGCAGAGCTTCATGTCAACGGTGTTCACAGCTGTGGAAGTGATTGATCCCAGACACTATACTGAAAAGCCAATTGCTGAATACATTCGTCAAAGCGAACCGGATCTGGTTATCTTGGCGGTGAATCCTGCTGGCCTCAGTCTTCCGGAATATTATAGCTTCGATACCCCGGATGCCCATGAGTATTATGAGCTTACAACCGTTTTTGGTGAACCGGTGAGCGTTGCAGCGAAGGCGGGAGGCTATAACTATACAAGTATCCCTGTGACGCTGGAGGCCAGCACACTGTATCATGTGGAACTGGAGGGCTTGACGGCGACTCAGGGGCAAACCTCTGGTGTGAGCCTGGTATTGTACAATCGTAATGAGAACAAATTCCTCGACAGCTGGGTTATTGATCTGGATTACTATGCCAGAACAGGCAAAGGCACATGGTATTTCTGTACTCCGGAAACTGCTGGCTGTGAGTTGCTCATGTATGCTGGTGTGCAGGGCAACACCGATGGAATCGGTGTGACGTGCAGCCGCGCAACGGTGGCGAAAGTGTCGACTGCATATCCGGAAGGTTATGCACCGCTGTTCAAGACGCTGATTAGTACGACTGACGTAAAGCTGTCGCCGCGTGATGATGCGCATTGCTATCAGGCGCTGGCTGTTAAGATGGAAGGGGATACGGAGTATACGCTGACATTGGACGGCGTGACGCTTGATGTGGGTGATACGCAGGAGGTGTTGCTGGCGTTGTATGACAGCGGGGCAAAAAAACGTGTGGTGACGCATACTGCCCGGGTTGATTCTGCTGGAGGCGGCAGTGTGAGCTGGACATTCCGTACTCCTGCAGAAAATGAAGAAATGCTAAAGCTTTTGTTGTATGCGGGTATGCCAGGTAAAACTAATCACATTGGTGTGACTTACCGCGGACTAACGCTTGTAAAGCATCTGGTAGATAATGCCGAAGAACAGAACGCTGAAACGACGGAGATTCCTGCAGAGACGTTGGTTGCTCGCTCTGAGATGCAGGAGAAGCTTGAAGACACGTCAGCGTCTGAGGCTTCGCGGGAACCTTCCGTTGTGATGGAAGCTGCAAGTGAGAAGCTGGCAGAAGATCATGAACAACCTCTGCCAGAGCAGTCCATGGAAGAAACAACACGTGTACTTCCGCAAGAGTACAGCTTCGCCATTGCTGCTTCGGATTCGGATTACAATTATGAAAGAATTCCGCTGAGCCTGGAACCTGGGGCTGCATATGTTCTGAAGATTGATTCACTCTCTTTGACAGCCGGAACGGCGGATACTATAGAAGTGACGCTGTATTCGCCTGAGAAAAAAGAGCATCTGGCGATAGTGCAGTTACCGCTGCAGCAACAGTCTTACCGTTGGATGTTCCGCGCACCGGAGGGGACGCAGGATTGTCAGTTGCTGGTGTATGCTGGTAAACGTGGGTCAACTAAGGGCATGAGTCTTGAGGTCAATAACCTTTCTATGAACTGTATGGCAGAAGCACCAACAAAAAAAGTTGTGTATCTTCAGGATGTAACGCTTATGGCCAGTGAAGAACAGTACCATTATGAGGCGCTGGAGATCGTGCTGGAGCCGAATACAGAGTATAGACTTTCTGTGGATGAAGTGGTATTCCAAAGCGGAGCATCTGATGTACTGTCTGTTTCGCTGTATGATCAAGCAAGCAAGACGCACCTGCTGCGAAGCGAATTGCCTTTGACAACAGGTGGGGAATTGCCTGCCTGCGAATGGACGCTGCGTACTCCGGAGGGAGACAGCAGCACATGGAAGTTGCTCGTTTATGCTGGTGATCGCAGCAATACTACCGGTATTGGCGTTACGTGCCACGGCGTAATGGTGGTAGAAGACTAAGCATACAATTAATGATTTTGATCTGAAAAAGCCAGCCGTAATTGTTGAACTGCCCCAGAATATACGGACTGCACAAAACAGCCGGTATGTAGGAAAGAAACGCGATCAACAGGAGTGCCGAAGTGAGATCGGAGGCGCTCCTGTTTTCGACTGAATACGTTCGGAGTTGTAGAATGCGATATAGCTGTCAATGAGCGACCGTGCAATTCGAAAGGACGTCAGCATGTGCCTGTAGATGCATTCGGTTTTGAGGATGGAGAAGAAATTCTCAGCCATGGCGTTGTCGTAACAGTTACCACGTCTTGACATCGAGGGCGTGATGCCGTAAGATTGAGTCAGGTTGTAATACGCCTGGGAAGTGTATTGAAACCCTTGGTCGCTGTGGAGCTGCAACTCTGCGGCGACCCTCTTTTTCTCCTTCTTCATAGCCAAACGAATTGTGTCCAGCACCAGATTGACAGTTTGTTTCGTTGCGGTCTTGTAGGCAACAATACTGTTGTCGTACAAATCGCGGATCATGGATAGATTGCTGGTCGTACGATCTTCATGCGAAAAGATATGTATGATGAATATATCAAGACGCATACACTAAATTTTTTGCATTTACAGAAAGGTTCCATCCTGAGACTGGCTATGCAGAGGAAACTAGCAAGCATTTTGAAATAGAGGGAGGAAAGATACAGCGAGAGATCTTCAATTATGGCCTTAATGACGAAGTGGAACAGCAGGAAAAACTCAATGAGTGCCCTTACTGTCCTTATGGGTTCTACGTATCGCCTGAAGATATGAAGAACGCTTTACATGAGTTCCTAATGGCTTTTGAAGATGACTTGGAAGACTAAAATACTTTCTGATTGTGATCTGGGAGGCTAGCCGTAGTTATTTCTGCGGCTGGCATATTTCGTTATGGAATAGGCCGATGCGAATGCCAGCTTGCGGTGGAGGAGAAATGGTGCTGTCTGCATAACAAAAGCACCCCTCTTGCGAAGGGCGCTAATGGATGAGAGTAGCTTATCAATTCATGCCTTCTTGACGTGTTTTATAAGAGATTCTTGGCGCACTTTCGGTGCACTTGGTGCACTTCCAGTCTTGAACTAGATGAACGATTCTCGTCAACCCCAGTCAAATCAAGCCTTCTGCTCCTCTTCCGCCTCTTCCTTCTTACCCATGGGCTTCATGGTGGGGAAGAGCAGTACGTCGCGGATGGTGGGGCTGTCGGTGAGCAGCATGACCATGCGGTCCAGGCCGAAGCC
>JAFYLN010000180.1 GCA_017537045.1 Oscillospiraceae bacterium
CATCCAGCAGTATCTGTACCACGATTTTGAGGTGGAGCCCGGAACCGGCCCTGTGCTGCTGGGCGAGGTCAGCCAGTGCAACGATGACAACACTGATAACCGCTTCAGCCCCCCTGTGGGTCGTTTCCCGTCTATCGAGGAGGACGAGGCACCTTACCGGCTGCTGTGCAACGAATATCCCAAGGCAAAATAAGGAGGTAAGCGTATGAAAACGATCCTTTGCTATGGCGATTCCAACACCTGGGGCCATCACGCACCGCTGGGTGACCGCTTTGATGAAGCTACCCGCTGGGGCAGCCGCCTGCGCAAGCTCCTGGGCGAGGAGTACCGGGTGATCGAAGAGGGTCAGCGGGGCAGAACCACTGTGTGGGATGACCCAGTGGAGAACCGCCTGGCAGGCCTGACCTATCTGTGGCCCTGCCTTGACTCCCACGCCCCCATCGACCTGGTGGTGATTATGCTGGGCACCAACGACTGTAAGCCCTATTTTGGCCTTCATCCCCAGAATATTGCCGATGGCGCAGGCCGTCTGGTGGATATGATCCAGAAATGTGCCTTTGGTCCGGGAGATACCGCACCCAAGGTGCTGCTGGTCAGCCCCATCCGCATTACTCCCAGCAGCTTCTATCCCCACCTGTTTGGCGAAAAGGAAGCCGCCAAATCCCAGGGCTTCCCGGAAGCCTACAAGGCGGTGGCGGAGCGCTTTGGCTGTGCGTTTCTGGATGCATCCACCCTTGCCCAGCCGGATCCGGCTGACGGTGTGCATCTGGACGCAGAGGGCCACGCAGCCCTGGCCCAGGCTGTATATGAAAAGATAAAAGAAATTCTGGAATAAGGAAAACTGCAGGACCAAGTCCTGCAGTTTTTTCTTGACAACGGTGGCAGGGGAGAGTATACTGATATTAGTTGAATGATTGCTCAATTATCGAAATGAGGGAAACGAATGGAAAAGCAGCATATTTGCGATTGCGATATGATTCACGAAAAAATCGTGGAAGATACCAGGGAAAAAATGCAGGAGGAAGCACAATACAGCGATTTGGCCTCCCTGTTCAAGATGTTTGGCGACACCACCCGTGTGAAGATCCTCCACGCGCTGGAACTGAATGAACTGTGTGTCTGCGATCTGGCCGCGTTGCTGGGCATGACCAAATCTGCCATCTCCCATCAGCTGAAGGCGCTGCGCTTGGGCAACCTGGTAAAATCCCGCCGGGACGGTCAGGTGATCTACTATTCCCTGGCGGATGACCACGTTAAATACATTCTGGATATCGGCTTTGACCATATCCATCATGATTAAACAGCCAAATCAATTGGCTGTTTCTTCTGATCATAAAAGTTGAATGATTGAACAACTATTGGGAGGAAACCCTATGAAATTGGAATTTATGCTTTCGGGGCTCAATTGCCCCAACTGCGCCGCTAAAATCGAGGCGGATGTACGGAAGCTGCCTGAGGTAAAAGACGCATCCTTGAATTTGATGAAGCAGACCCTGGCGCTGGAAGTGAGCCGGGAGGAAGCTGTTTTTGAAAAGGTGGAGCAGATCGTTCACCGCTATGAGCCGGATGTGAAAGTGCGGCTGAAAAACGAGGTGCAGGAAGAAAACTTTGATATAAAAGGTATGCTCATTCGGATGGCTGTGGGCGCTGCCGTTTTCGCGGTGGGCCTGGCAGCGGGCAGATTCCGGCTGTGGCTGCTGATCGCCGCCTATGGGATTCTGGGCTATGATGTGGTGGGCAGCGCGGTGCGTAATCTTGTGAAAGGTCATGTGTTTGACGAAAACTTTCTTATGAGCCTGTCCTCCATAGGCGCATTCTGCATCGGGGAATACCCGGAGGCGGTGGCGGTGATGCTGTTTTATCAGGTGGGTGAGTTTTTCCAGGATCTGGCGGTACACCGCTCCCGGAAGTCCATCTCCCAGCTGATGGATATTCGCCCCGACACGGCAACGGTTAAGCGAAATGGGACGCTCCTGACAGTTTCTCCGGAAGATGTGGCGGAAGGGGAGTGGATCGTGGTCAAGCCCGGTGAAAAGATCCCTTTGGACGGCGTTGTGCTGCTGGGTGACAGCATGGTGGATACCCGGGCACTTACCGGCGAATCTGTGCCTCGCAGCGTTCATCCCATGGACGAGGTACTGTCCGGCTGTGTCAACGAAACGGGGATGCTGACGATCCGGGTCACGAAGCCCTATGGGGAATCCACTGTTTCCAAAATTATCGACATGGTGGAAAATGCCGCTTCCCGGAAAGCGCCCACAGAGAACTTTATCACCTCCTTTGCCAGGGTCTATACCCCTGCGGTGGTGATTCTGGCAGCCCTTCTGGCGGTGCTTCCGCCGATGCTCTTTGGCGCGCCCTGGGCGGAGTGGATCCGCAGAGCCTTCGTGTTTTTGGTGGTGTCCTGCCCCTGCGCCCTGGTGCTGTCTGTGCCGCTGACTTTCTTCGGTGGAATCGGCGCGGCCTCCCGGCATGGCATTCTGGTGAAGGGCAGCAACTATTTGGAAGCGCTCAATAAGGTGGATACGGTGGTCTTTGACAAGACCGGAACCCTCACAAAGGGCGTATTTAAAGTGACGCAGATCCTGCCTGCGGAGGGAATCACCGGGGAACAGGTACTGGAATCTGCTGCCCTGGCAGAGCAGTTTTCCACGCACCCCATTGCCGCGTCCATCCTGGCAGCCTACGGAAAACCCCTTTTCGGCGGTCTTTCCGCCTACCAGGAGATTCCCGGTCACGGTCTGGAAGTAAAAAGCACTACCGGAACCATTCTGGTGGGCAACACCAAGCTGATGGAACGCAATCGGATTCCCTTTGTTCCTTGCGATGGCGTGGGAACAAAGGTCTATGTGGCTGTGGATCATATGTATTGGGGCTGCATCCTGATTGCGGATGAGGTCAAGGCGGACAGTAAAGCTGCCATGGCAGCGCTGAGAAAAGCAGGTGTGCAGAAGCTCATCATGCTCACCGGCGACAACGAAAGTGTCGGGAAAGCGGTGGCGGAAGAATTGGGCCTGGACGAATGCTATACGCAGCTTCTGCCCCATGAGAAGGTAGCAGCGGTGGAAACCCTGGACAAAGCGAAGCGTTCCGGCAGAAAACTGGCCTTTGTAGGTGACGGCATCAACGATGCTCCGGTACTGGCAAGAGCGGATATCGGCATTGCCATGGGCGGCCTGGGCAGTGATGCTGCCATCGAGGCGGCGGATGTGGTGCTGATGACCGACGAGCCCATGAAGCTGGCGGAGGCCATGCAGCTTGCCGGGCAGACCCGGAAGATCGTAATGCAGAATATCGTGTTTGCGCTGGGTATCAAGGCGGTGTTCCTGCTGCTTGGCGCAATGGGCATGGTTGGTATGTGGCTGGCGGTTTTTGCGGATGTGGGCGTTGCCCTCCTTGCGGTGCTGAACGCTATGCGGATTTTGAAAAAATAAAAACAACAAATGTGTCATTCCGAGCCAGTGTGCGGACTGGTTTCGCAATGACACATTTTTTACAGTATATTTCTCAATGAAAACCCATGGGTCTCATACATGGCCTTCAGCATGGCGGAAAGCTGGGTGCAGCAGGCAGCAAAATGGGGAGCTTCTTCCGCCTGGGCATACACCAGCATCTCCCGGAACAGCCGTTCCGTATCGTCCATGGGGGTGTGGTCGGCAAAGGCGGCGGTAAGACCCTGAAACCGCTGCCAGCGGCGGTAGACCTCTTCTGCCAGCGGGATGGCCTGCTCCAGCTTGTCATCCAGCGCCAGCTGCGCGGCTTTTTGAAGCGCTTCTTCCCCGGGGGCATGAATGGCCTTCATACCGACGGCAACACCCACAGAAAAGGCCAGAACCAGAAAAAGAATTGCAAGCCCAAGAATAAACCGTCGTTCCATCCTTATGGCTCCTTTCGGAAAAAGGTAATGTGGTTTTGCTTGTCAACAGTCAGCAGCCATGTGCTTTCCAGATCCGCATGCTCCTGCTCCAGTGCCCGTTTTACCCAATGCATGTCCTTGCCGGCAATGGTGAGATTCTCTTTTATCAGTTCGCCGTCGGAGATAATGGTAATGGGTAAGAATTGCTGCCGTACCTGAATCCCCGCATCCCGGGCGCTGGCAGGCTGTTCCTTTGGGTAAGGAAATACGGAGAGATTTCCGTTGGTCTCCAAAATGGCATACTGCACGCTTTTTAGATCCAGCACATCTTTTTCCCGCAAATGACCGGTCAGCTCGTCCAGAGAAATACGGGTCTTGCGCAAATTTTGCTGTAAAACCTTTCCGTTTTCTATGAGAATAACCGGCTTTCCGCATAAGAGCTTCCGAATTCTGCTGCTTTTTAAATTCAAAAAAGACAGCACCAGTTCCGCACCCAATATGACGCAGATGGGTACAAGACCGGCGAACAGAGCAATGCCGTCATCCTCCATGGGGATGGTGGCCAGGTTGGCGATCATCATGGTCACCACGAATTCGGACGGTTCCATCTGTCCGATTTGACGCTTGCCCATAACCCGGATTACCACGATCATGGTTAAGTAGAGAAGAATTGTCCGCAGATAGGATAAAATCAACCAATCGCCCCCTTTTGCAAGGAGTATTCCCGGAAAGTTGCAGAATATTCGGAATTTTTTAGAAGAAAATCCTTGACTTTTGGGAACGGGTACTATATAATACACTGGTCTGCGAATGCAGACATATCCTTGCTCATGACGAGATCATGGGCCAAAAGTCCAAAAGGAGGTGCAAACAACATGGCTAAGATCACCGGTAAGTACGAGGTGCTCTACATCATCGATCCCGCACAGGGCGAAGAGGGCATCGCAGCACTTGTAAACAAGTTCAAGGCAATGGTGGAGGCGGAGGGTACTCTGTCCAACATCGATGAGTGGGGCAAGCGTCGCATGGCTTACGCTATCAACGACCTGACCGAAGGCTACTACGTTCTGATGAACATGGAAACCAAGCCCGAGTTCCCCGCAGAGCTGGAGCGTGTCATGAAGATCACTGACGGCATCCTGCGCTGCCTGGTCATCGCTGTGGAGGAGTAATCTATGCTCAACCACATCACC
>JAFYLN010000020.1 GCA_017537045.1 Oscillospiraceae bacterium
GGAATGCGCCTGGAATACCATTTTCAGTTCCTGCTTGTCCGCACAATCAATCTGATAGAATGCGGGAACCTTACCGCAAATCTTGCCGATACGGCTCGGTACGTCTGCATGGGCATTGCTCAAGTCATCCACAATAATAGGATCATAGCCTGCCTTCATCAGTTCCACTACCGTATGGCTGCCAATATAGCCGGCACCGCCGGTTACAAGAATATTCATTTCTTATACCTCCCTGTTCACATAGCGGATGAAGCGGTCAAAGGCAGAAGCACCCTCCGCGGTCCGCTTATACACACCTGCATGTTCCAAAACTTTTGCAAACACCTTGCCTACCTCCATCTTCAGGATGCAGGCCGTGTTATCTACTGTGAAATTATGAATTGTCTTCAGCTCATTTACCCACTGTGCATGTTTCTCCAGTTCGCCAGCAAGGGGTTTATCCTCTAAGATTGCATCCTCAAGCTGCGCCAGTTCCTGCTTCAGACGGGCGGGCAAAACAGCAAGACCCATTACCTCAATCAGGCCAATGTTTTCCTTCTTGATATGGTGCAGTTCTGCGTGGGGATGGAACACACCCAGAGGATGTTCCTCTGTAGTGATGTTATTACGAAGGACCAGATCCATTTCGTAATCTTCGCCTCTGCGGCGGGCAATGGGGGTAATGGTATTGTGCGGTTCGCCCTTCGTCTCAGCAAAGACAAAGGCATCGGCATCAGAGTAACCGCGCCAGGACTGCAGAATCCGGTCAGCCAGATCGGCGATACGCTGCTTATCCGGGCAAGTCAGTCGAATAACACTCATGGGCCACTTGACAATACCAGCCGTCACATCCTCAAAGCCTTTAAATGTAACCGCACGTTCAACAGGAGCCTTCTCCATGGGGAACGGATAACAGCCGCCCTGGAAGTGCTCATGGCTTAGAATACTGCCGCCAACAATCGGAAGGTCCGCATTGCTACCAATGAAATAATGAGGGAAGATCGTGACAAAATCCAGCAGTTTCTCAAATGCTGCCTTATCGATCTTCATGGGAGTATGCTCTGCATTGAATGCGATACAGTGCTCATTATAGTAGACATAGGGGCTGTACTGCAGGCACCAGGGTTTTCCTCCCATGGTGATGGGAATAATTCGGTGGTTCTGACGGGCCGGATGGTTCATACGGCCCGCATAGCCTTCATTTTCCACGCAGAGCAAGCACTTGGGATAACCGGACTGGGGGGCAGCCTTTGCTGCAGCAATTGCCTTGGGATCTTTCTCGGGCTTGCTCAGATTAATGGTAATATCCAGATTGCCGTATTCCGTAGTGGCCTTCCAGCGCATGTCCTTCTGGATCCGGTAACGGCGGATGTAATCCGTGTCCTGGGAGAATTTATAAAACCAGTCTGTAGCTGCTTTCGGATTCTGTGCATACAAGGCCGCAAACTTGCTGCGCACCTCTCTGGGTGCAGGAGTCAGGATACCCATCAGTTTGGTATCATAAAGATCCCGGCTGGTGGCATCGTCATCGATGATGCCTCTATTCACTGCGTCATCGACCATGCCCTTCAGAATCACATCCAAGGGCATAGGACGAGTTTCCGCAGGCTCAAAACCATCCAGCTGCTGGGGAGTAAGCAGCTGGTTTATAATGAACGCCTTGTCGCAGGGTTCGATTAATTCTTTATCCAACCCATACTGAACCAAAGCGGAGATGTACGTATTCAAATCCATAATAAAACGCTCCTTTGTTTGGTAGTAATTTTTGGTTGAGTCGGCAGATTCCCCTGCCGACTCAACGCGATTAGCCTACAGGATCGTGTTATCTATCGATGCAGGTTATTGTAATTGATGAAACAACGTTCGGCGGTCTGTACCGGGATTAGCTGACCCGGATTCCGCCCTTTTTGCGAATATTCAAAATATGGCAGGAATTCTCACCCAAAACTGCCTCAATGGATGCCTTAAAGGAATCCAGCATATCCAGGGGAACAAAAGCCTGTACGGTACCGGCAAAACCGCCGCCGTGAACACGGAACGCACCCTGGCCTTTCAGATAGGTTTCACACAGAGCCAGTGCAAGTGCAACCTCCTGGTGCTGAACTGCACCTGCAGGCGTGATATTCTGCAGATACATCCAGGAGCTGCGGCCGGATTCTTTGATCAGATCCAGGAACGCATCGATGTCGTCCCAGCGAAGTGCCTCCACCTGCTGTCTTACCCGATCATTTTCCTGATAGATGTGGAACGCACGAAGAATTGCACGGTCAGTAACCTTTCCGCGAATTTCTGCGATTTTCTGCACAAACTCAGCCTTGGGAATATCCCGCAGATATTTTTTGCCGAAGCACTGACAAAGCTGTGCCAATTCGCCGGGAATTGCAGCATACTCGTCGGTAAGATCTGCATGATCAGCACCCGTATCGATGATACAAATACCATATCCGAATTTCGTCAAATCCGCATCAACCTTCTGAACCACCGGGTTTTCAGGGTCTGCAAAATCGATATAGACCATACCACCTACGCTGGATGCCATCTGGTCCATCAGTCCGCAGGGCTTTCCAAAGTAGACATTTTCTGCGTACTGGCCAATCTGTGCAATCTCAATGGCGTTCAGCTTATTATCAAAGAACAAGTCGTTCAGAATGGTTCCGATCAGCACCTCGAAGGCGGCAGAGGAGCTAAGTCCGCTTCCGGGCAGGACAGTGGACCGGACTTCCGCACGGAAACCGGATAATTTCGCACCGCGCTGAACAAACGCACTTGCAACACCACGGATCAGCGCTGCAGTGGAATTTTTTTCCTCTTCCCGTACAGTCAGATCATCCAGTTCAACAGTGACCATGGGATAACCCTCAGACTGGATCCGGATCAGATTAGAGTCATCGACCCACACCGTTGCCACCGTTTCCAGATCCACCGCGGCTGCGAGAACGCAGCCGTGTTGGTGATCCGTATGGTTACCTGCAATCTCAGTTCTGCCAGGGGCAGAGAACACATATTGATTTTCCATATTATCTACTCTTTTCTGCAATCAGTTCTTTGTTAGCCTTTTCAACACGCAGGAAGACCAGCA
>JAFYLN010000181.1 GCA_017537045.1 Oscillospiraceae bacterium
CCTTTGCTGATTTCGAAAAGCAGCTGGCTGTTAGACAACGTCAATATAACAACTTCCCCATGAGACCACTCAACTGGAAGTCACCGAAACATGTTCTTTTTTCTTTCCCGAATGTGTAACACATCATTGACAAACCTACAGTATTTTGGCATTTTTCCTTGATTTAGAGCAAAAGTTGCCCCCAGAGGCATACATCCGAGAAGAACGGCGTTTCGTAAGCGGCATCCAAAATGGCTTCCACATTTTCGATGGAATTCTCAATTTCTTTGGAGTAGAGCTGAGCGGTTTCTATCAGATTTCCGCCTAATATTTGAACGGTCAGGCAGGAGATGACCGCGAGTTTTACACGTCCCATCAGATCGAAATCCGAAACAGCCTGCAACCAGTAGCGATCCACAAAGTATCTGGCCAGAGTCAGGTGGCGGGGCTCCCAGGGGGCAGGGGAGGGGGTGTCCAGACGGGCAGCCCACTCTGGTGTCAGAATCTCCAACTCCTTGAAAAAGTTCAGGATTTCCTTGATATTGCCTCTTCGGGCGTATTTTCCGGCGTGTTCCAGCAGTGCATCCGCATCAAAAGCGGAGGATATCTCTGCGCCGTTCAGTTCGGCCTGCGCATGATAGCCGTAGATCAGCAACAGAGCCAGCGTTTCGCCTACACCATGGGACGTATCAGCCAGAATCATCCGGGCAGTTTCCCGGGTCCGCAGCAGAATTTCCATATCGGCTGCGTCATATTCCGGCGCTTCGCCGCCGGATGCCTCCTGCGTCACAAAAGTGAGCGCAGGTGTTTCCAGAATGATGCGCGCAGCTTCCGGGCAGGAAAGCTCCAATCCGTACTCGATAAAATCGCCGTAGTCATGGCTCAGGCGGGGAAAATCCCGACAGGTTTTACACAGTGCCTCTTCTCCCAGCTCCGCCTGAATGCGGCACAGGCCATCGTCACGCCACATGGGGCAGCGGCGGTTTTCGATGGTCATGTAGGTTTCGCCGTCCTCGCTTTTCAGAACCTGACGCAGACGCTCCCCCAGTGTGCCGGGCAGGGTGCGGTAGAGGGTGGCTTTTTCTTCGTCCACCAGCACGTCCCATTCCTTACAGCAACTGTCGGGACACTGCCCCGCAATGCAGCGGAAAGTATCAAAATAAGAGGGCTTGATAATCTTCATAAAACCTCCGGAGGGGAATTGATAAGAGCACAATAAACTGGAAGTTGGATATCTATGATCTGGAATCATTGTATCACATCGCGGCAAAAGAAAAAAGGGTGGATTTCTCCACCCTGCTCATTCCACGACTTTAACAATATCGACTGATGCTTCTAAAAGCAAATTGATTAGTTCATTGCGGGAGCGGTTGGTGTCTGCGGAAAGCTGATCCAACTTGTCAATCAATTCGTCTTTCATACGAACAGAAACGATTTTATATCCATCGTCTCCGCGCTTTGCAACTTTCTTTTTGATTTTGATTTCTTCTGCCATCACAATCACCTCTATATAGTGTAATTGTACCTTGACAGACTTAGTTTTAATATATTATAATTAAGTAGTTCGATGAACACTATAAAAATATAGTTAAAAGGTGATATTGATGAAAAAAAGACTATCCCTACTCCTGGCGCTGGTGATGTGCCTGCCCTTGTACGCTTGCGGCGGCGGAAACGATGCCTCTAAAACCGAAGCACCTACGGAAATTACAGCGCCCGAAGAAGCTAAAATGTCAAAGGACGAAATGCTGAATGTTTCAACTCCGTTGACCAGAGAGGAAATAGACAAATCAATCAGAAATATTGCTTTTGCAAAAAATTTGATTGGAAATACATATACCTTTGGTGGCGAGGTTTTTTCCGTCGCAGAAGATTATGCAGTTGTCACTTTTTATATTGCTGATGAGCAGGGTGCGTATGGCACTGCTGCAAATGTGATGGTTGCGAATTTGTATCTGCCGTTGGAAGAATTGATTTCTCTGGAAAATCAACAGCGTCTTTCTTTTGTAGGGCAGCTCGACGATGTGAATACGCATGATGAAACCATTCCGGGTTGGGGAACACAAACGGTTGTTGATTTGGTATTCAAGAGTGTCGCTGTTGTTTCTGACCGATTCGAAGCAACTGGCAAGCTTCATAGCCAAAACGCAAGCTATGGAGAAGACGCATGGAATATTAAATTTCCTGACAGCGATTACCTTTCTGTCGTTCATTTCAGAGATGATGTAAGTGCTTATAAAGGACAGGAAATTACTTATTCTTATAAAATTACAAGCGATGGATGCGTTGATGCGTATATCATCGAATAACGAAAATCGTGGAGCGGACCTGCGTCCGCTCCAATTTCTATATCCTCAGGGCAGAAACATGAGAAAAGCGCGCATACAAAAGCATGCGCGCTGTAGATCATTCCAGATCGTCCCCGGGCCGGATGGCGGACATGGCGGCGGCTGCGTCCTGCAGTGCCTGCTTGCTGCCGGTGATAGCAGACTGGAATTCAGCCACCTGACCGGCCACCTGATCGGCCATCCGGCTGATGAGGGCAGCGGCATCATCGACTTTCACAGTTGCGTCTGCCAGAACGGCGTTGGCCTGACGGTACAACTGCCCGGCACGCTCACGCGCCATGCGTTCGGTACGCTCGGCGCGGCGGTAGGCCTCCAGCTCGCCGTCAGTGTGGGCGGTGCATACGGGTTCAATGGGCGCGGACTGCACCTGTTCCAGCCGCGCGGTCAGCTCGGCAATGGTTGCCTCCTGCGCCTTGCACTGGTCGAAAAGCTCGCGGATGCGGGCTGCCTGCTGTGCTACCAGTTCGTCCGTTACGGATTCGACCGGTGCAGCCGGAACCTGCTGTGCGCTGCTGCGCAGAAAGTCCAGCTCGGACTGGAGACGGTTGACCTCGCTTGCGTGCTGGGCGTTCAGATATTCAATGTAATGAACCACGTCTTCGCGGTTAAAGCCATTCAAAGCGTTGCGGAAAGTCTGCTGTGCCATGGTGTGTCCTCCTTTGGCGGGTGCTGGGTAAGAAATATGTTTTGAGAGATTATAGCACATCTTGCGTCGGAAAACAACTGTTTTTGCGGCGGTGGAAACCCGGTGCGGCGAAAAAATTCAGAATTCCCCTTTACAAAAGGGGAAAAGATTGGTATAATAGCTAGGCTTTCAGCAAATGCGCCGGTGGCTCAATGGATAGAGCATCGGATTCCGGTTCCGAGGGTTGGGGGTTCGAGTCCCTTCCGGCGTACCAAAGAAGAATAATCCGAACCTTATCTCAGTAGGAGAAGGGTTCGGATTATTTTTGCTTTTGGGAGGACAATATGGATAAGATTATTTCTTATGAGTTCAATATCGACACAGCCTGTGTCGAGGTCAAATATGCCGACGGAAACATGATCTCCATCGACTGCACCAGAGTCGAGAATGAGGTTGCCCGGAATATGTACGAAGCCGGTGAATTGGATTGGCTGGTGTATAATGCCCCGGTGGACTATGTGAATCTATTGCTCCACGGAGACATCCGGGAGTATCTGAGAAACACGACTGACTATCATCCGCTGGATACTTGATATGACTGCGGTGCTGCCGATTTCGGTGGCACCGCAGTTTTACCTAAACGGGAAAATCCAATCTTGGACAATCCAGTATTGGGTCAACCAATATTGGGAAAACGACCCCAATTAATAACTAATATAATCAAATACTAATTAATCAATAACTTATCAATCATTCTTTCTCGACGAAGGAATCCCATATAGAAAATGTAACGCACTTAAAGCCGTTTTTGAGGTCTGACAAGGAAACATATTACCCCTATCAGAACCACAGAAAAAAGTCGTTGTGCCGCAGTACTTTTTTGGGGCAAAAATGTTACAATGTAGAAGAATAGAACCTCGTTTTTGGAGGGGGTAGTATCCTAACATTAGCCCCTCCGTTTTCGGGCGAAAAAGGCACTGGTATGACAGCTCTTTTTCTCCCTATTTTTCTATGCTCCAAGTTCTATTGACAGCATTTTGGATCGATGCTATAATAATAGCGCAATAGAATAGCTTCGATGCAGACACTCTTGACGGGTGTCTGCATTTTGTTGAAAGTATTGGATCTGAATATAGTATTTACCTAATAATGAAACAAACCTCTGAACTCCGCAGAAACGAAGTACAGAGGTTTGATATTATGCAGATGGAATGACGCTGAGATTGCACCCTAATGCTGTGGCAACCTTTAGGAGCGTATCCAACTGGGGGACTGCCTTTTTACTTTCCAGCCGGGCTATGACGGACTGCGTCAGTCGGGCATCTTCTGCAAGCTGCTTTTGGGTTTTTCCTTGACGGTGACGTTCCGCAATCAGCTGATCTATGATCGCATTACAACTTTCAGACATTAACGGCACCTCCGGTGATGGGGATGCTGTCCACATAACAAGCGTCAGGGCAAAGGTCAACTTTATTATTCCAAACGATATTGCTATCTACCGTAGGATCGATATCCCAGGAAACACAGTGCTGCTCATCCAGGTAGACTCTGCGAAAATTTTCCAACTTGCGAAAAGGTGCAAAAACAGTGCCGGGCTGAAGGGTGGGCAAAACGTTATAAAGACGATGCTCACCGTTATCAAAAGTCAAAGTCAACGTAAAGTCGTCGTTGGCAACGACTTCTGTAATTTTTCTGCGTCCGGAAGCAAAATATAGAGCCATCTTCTGACTAAAACCTTTAGAGAGATAATATTCTACGCTCTGTCCCATGGTATCACTTCCTTCCTATAGAGGCAACTGTTACTTCAGAGGCTCAATTTCAAACAGTTCCTGCTTTCTGACCGCCAACTCCCAGTTTTCCATCAACTGATCCTGACGAATTGCAGCCCAGCCCAGAACCATTTTCAACTGTTTGCTGGGAATGTGACCTTCAATTGCTTCCAAATCCTTAATGGAGATCAAAACCTCTTCCCCGCCATAGTAAGCGTGAAAATGCGGAGGCATATGATCCTGCCAGTACATGGTGATTTTGATTCCTCGGAACATAGAAATTGTGGGCATAACGTTCAACTCCTTTGTGTTAATAATTATAGCATATTTGCTATTACATGGTCAATAGTGATGTTACCACTTTTGCAACGAACTTAAACAGACAATCTGGCTATGTACTCCACTTTCTGCACATACCCGGTCGAAATTCGATTATTTCTTTCAAAACTCACGCTTCGTATGGGACATATCTTCTTGTTGGTACGCACGATTGCGTATCTCCTCGGTATGTTCTCCAACCCTTCCGGGGGATATGTCCCATCAAAGTCAGTGGGAGCCTCTGTGGGGCGTTCAGCGGGATGATACGGCAGAACAAGCATAAGGGTAATGTCCGGATACTTCTGTTTTGCTCGCTTGACAGCAGCCGCAGAAACTCGGTCAAATCCACCATACGCGCCCACATAGAAATAGCGAACGTTTTCTTCCGTAATCAACCTCTCGATTTCCAATTCCAGTTTGGGAAACAACCGCTCGTCTGCCTCCCTGTGACCGATAAAGAAACAGCTTTTACCATGCGACATATACTATCAGCACTCCATTATTATGTATTGATATTTATAGTATATATCCCTTTGGAAACAATATCAATAGTCTGTGGATAAACGATTTCCATATTTATAGACTAGATATATCGCAGAAAGAGTGTGTTTCGTCTATGAGTGAAATCGCAAAGGCTGTTGGCCAGAGGATCAGAAATTACCGGACAAAGGCCGGGCTCAGTCAGGAGAAGTTAGCAGAGATGTCCAGTTGTCACCCCACATATATCGGTCAGCTGGAACGGGGCGAGAAGAATGCAACCATCGAAAGCATCGACAAGATTGCCACCGCATTGAATGTCCCCATGTCCACGCTCTTTGAACAGCTGGGTGGACAGGCTGGTGGCAGCAGGAATATTCCCCTTGAGTGTTATGAATTTCTTTCCGCCAAGACCCCAGAAGAGCAGGAACAGCTATTCAAGATCCTGTTGGAAATGGACAAATACAGATCCAAGTAAATAATCAGAGGATGCAGCCTTTCTTGGCAGCATCCTCTTTTTGCTGGAATTGTATGTCTGATTTTATGACTGCCGGGGGCATGTGTTGGAACAACAATAACCATTGATTTTGGTAAGCAAGTAGGAATTGGCTGCCTGCCCGGGAGGGGCATGTATCGGAACTGTAAGCATGGCCGATCGTGCCCCTCCCTTGACTGTTCTGCTCGGACATTTGCAGAGGCAAATTGTCCTCACAGAACCCCTCTGAATTGCGTGTTTTTTGACTGCGCCGATGGCTGCTTGTAAAATCAGTCTGGTACAGATAACGTCACCTTTTTCCGGTCTGGGAGATTTTCTCCATGACCATTTGGGAACCGTCATGGTTGGAACCTGTTTTAGCGGAAAAATTCGCACTTTTTCGGGTCCTCACGGTCGTAAATTCTTACTTCTGTCATACCGATTTTGCCCTAGCTGGCATATGTGCTACAGGACACATGCTTAAGGTCATTGTCATCGAAAAAGATACGTTGGCGACTATATTATTTTTGTCGAAGTTCATAGCATACTTTATAAATCTCTTTCAGTTGGTGCTCATCTATTGGGAGATTATACCTTCTATTTCCCATGCGATAGTTTCCTGTTAAGCAAGCATACCATACTACAGCCAATAAAAAACGTCCTGCCCCATAGCTAGCATGAAATGTATCTCGGTGCAACTCCAGCAGACCAGCTTGGTATGCCCGTTGGAATGCTTCTCCGCTTGGAATAATTCCATCTGCTTGGGCCATCTTAGCTGCCTCTTCATAAGTAGCTTTGACACGAAGAAACATCTCATCATGAGTTTCAAATCCATGAGCCTTGATGCGGTCGCTGCCGGTTTCATAGGCCCATGTTTGATGGATCAACAATTTTGCCTTTGGGCACATATATCGAATATGCTCTGCTAGTCGATTCAGATATGGTTCATAGGAATCGATCCGATAGGATAGAGGACTTGCTTGTTGAAGGGTTATAAAGTCCCATTCTCTGGCTGTCAGTGCTTCATCTATACTGCAAAGGAATCCATCGGCTCTATGTCCATTGATTTCAATCGTATATTCCCGTTTATTCCCGACCATATTACGGTAGTGCCGTTCCAGAGAACACCCGCCAATAAATAAATTTACCGTTTCAATATCTACACCTTCACTCTTTGCAAAATCGTGAAGATAGTAATGCGCATCCTGACTAAAACTATTTCCTATGGATAAAACATGGATTGGCTTCATCTGATAACCCCTTTACAATCCCTCTACGTAGGCCACGCCTTCTATATCACGGATATTCTGGAAGAGAATTTCATGATTTCTCTTTCGCTTTGCTTTTAGAATAATGATATATGCTCTCTTTCCTTCTTCAATCGCTGACTCTTGTTCGGTCTGGATGCTTTCAATTTCTAAATCCATCTCATGAATTTTACGCAGGAAATCTCCCAGATTGATCCTGCGAGTCAATTCTATGTATATCTCAACCATCTTGGAATTCTGTCGCATTTTATTATCCCAGCTGTGTATCAACGACAGTACAATAAAAATAACTGCACCACCCATAACTGCCGCCTCATACAAGCCAATACCTATCGACAGTCCTACCGCAGCGGCAGCCCAAAGGCCTGCCGCTGTCGTCAGTCCCTTGATTTGATTCCGCTTGGTTACAACTATCGTACCAGCGCCTAAAAAGCCAATACCGCTGACAACCTGAGCGCCCATTCTTACCGGATCTCCGGTACCAAAAGCCTGATAGATATACTGGTTCGTGACCATGATTAAGCACGCACCTACACAAACCAGCATATAGGTTCTCAGACCAGCAGGTCTATTTTTTAAGCCACGTTCCAAACCAATTATTCCGCCAAGTATTACAGCAACAGCAATCCGAACTGCTATTGCGAGATATGTTACTTCTCGAACTTGCATTATTCCTCCATTACTTTTCCCATCAATAAGCAAGAGGCAGGGCGACAACACACCCGGCCTCTCTTGTTATACTCCTAGTTTTCGCAACTCCGAAACCAAACGTCTGCTTACTTCCCGGTGACCTTTACGGTCAGGGTGCAAAGGTTCTTTGGGAATCCAGTTCGTTGTGCGAATAAATGCGATGTTTCTGTGTGTTCTGGCCTTATAGTTGCTCACAAACAGTTCCAAAGCATCTTCGTGGGCGCCACAGAAGGGTGCTAAAACGATGATCTTGGAATCCGGGTTGTGTGACCTGTCACAACATCTAAGAGCTCCTCATAACCTTGGCAAACGGCTTCTGTCGATGCAAAACGATCGTTGGCTCCATGATTGATCAGCACGTAGTCGGGGCTCGCATAACCCACAGGCACTCCTGCGAAGCAATAGGGATATGCTTCCTGTGCGCGGGGAACACTTCCGCTTCCACCCTTTGTTACACCAACACCACCGTAACCCATGATGTAAGGTTCCAAATCCAGCGCTTCCGCTGTTAACCATGCATATGCTGCCGTGACATCATCCTGGTAAGGGCGACCAAACCACTTAACGCCATCCCCCAAAGCTTCATCAATCAGGATGCCTTCAGTGATGGAGTCACCTACAAATTCTATGGTCTTCCGTTTCCGAACCTCAGGCAGCATTCCTGGTGCTTCCGCATCATATCCAAGAAACTCGACTCCTCCGCCAAAGGGCTGATGCCACCTATGAGCCATTTCATTTGCGCTTTTGAAAATGACACGAACGATATGGTTTCCTGGATCTTTCGCCCATACACGCAGGTGCTTATCCAAAGGCACTTCGACTCTTGCACCGTCATCTACCTGAATCCACAAATGAGGAAACGGCGATAACAACCACTTGGTTTCAAAGTGCATGATAAGCTCTTGGCCTGAAAAGGCCAGATCAAAATATGCACCCGGGGTTGTTGTTTTAGCGGAATTGTCGTCGAGAACCCATCGGCCAACAAAGCGTGTTGCTGTTTTAACCGGAATCATGTGCCACCTCCAATGTAATACAAGCGGGCAGTGCCGGAAGTCCTGCGCTGTTAAAAATGCTTACCTCATAATATGAAGTCTGTGCAAATTCAATTCTCACAGGTGCGGTGATCCGCTGCTCAAAACACAGCACAACTGTATTGTCAGAAACGTAAATACCTTTAGGTCTTATCCGATTGTCGCTCTGGTAAACGTCAAACAAGCCAGCAGAATCTCCCTGCAGTTTCAAACCACATCCGGAATTTTTGAATTTCAGGACAACCTGATTGTACTCTATACGACCTCCGACAATCATAGGGGCATCCGCAAGTGTGGATTTCCCATAAACTTTGTCCATTGCCTGTAGGAAAAAACGGTGACCCAGCTCCTTTTTCTCCTTAGGATGGATATCATAACGCATTCCCACATCGGAGGTAGAAATCATATAGCAGTCAGGAACTGTTTTACTGACGATTTCCTGTTGCCTGCGAATTTCCGGGAATATGGCTCCATCCAACGCAAGCCACTCGCCAAAGGGAGCAAGCTGGGCAAAAATAAACGGAATATCCTGCCCCCAGATCTTGCGCCATTCGGAAATCAGCGTTTCAAATAACTTGCTGTATAGTGGCGCGTGATGAACATCATTTTCGCTTTGATACCAAAGAACTCCTTTAATTGCGCTGTTACGGATGGGCGCAATCATCTGCACATACAAACAACCAGGGCGATTCTTATTGTACGGTCCCATTGGAACAGCTGGATTTCCTGCCCGTTTTACAAGGCGCTCCAACTGTGCCTGCCGGTCAATTCCATACATAACGCCAGCCCATTCTTTCATATGGTCTGGGTTTTCCTGAAATGCCCAGCCACGTAGGCTGCGCTGCCTGTTTTCCTCAGGATCCATCCCTGCAATTGCCGCTTCGTAATCCTTCAGATAGACCTTCAAAGGATCGTTATCAAGACTTTTGGAGGGAACCCATGCCGAGGCGCTGGTTCCTCCCCAGTTGCAGGAAATGATACCCACCGGCACATTTAGCTCCGGCTGTAATTCTCTTGCAAACCAGTAGGCTGCAGAAGAAAAGGTTTCCCAAGCAGGATTCTCTTCCCCAAACCAATATCCACAGCCGCTTTGATAGGGTTTCTGCCCTTCATAAGCGATTCTCGGGCAGGTGTACATACGGATCAACGGATTTGCCGGCAAGGCTTTTGCTTCTTCAAAGTGGGTTTCATAGCGCAAGAAGAACTCCATATTGGATTGTCCGCCTGCCAGCCAAACATCTCCGATCATGACATTTTGGATTCGGATGATTTCCGCACCTTGCTTAGCAAGGAGTGTCAAACCAGTTGCAGCATTCATAGGTGGGAACGAGCATTGCCACAGTCCGTCAACAACGCTGCTTTCGGAGCGGTAATCTCCAAAATAGACACGAACCGTTCCTTCACTACCAGCAGTTCCCCAGATCGTAATTTCTTTATCCCGCTGTAAAACCATACCATCTCCGAAAATCGGAGCAAATGCTAAATTTTTCATAGTTAGCCCTTAACACCACCGGCAGTGACGCCACCGATGATGCGCTTGGAAAGCAGGATATACAGAATAATGGTAGGCGCAGACACAAAGGAGACCGCCGCAAACATACCGGACCAACCGCCTTCTCTGGTCATGGCAACGATCAACTGATACAGCGCCACACTCAAGGACATGTTCTCGGTGCTTCCGGCAAAAATCAGCGCACTGAAGTATTCGTTCCACTTGCCGATAAACTGGAAAATGACCAGTGTTGTAACAGTGGAGCCAGCCAGCGGGAACACAATTGTCCAAAATGCGCGTAACGGTCCGCAGCCGTCAATTGCTGCCGCTTCTTCGTAAGTAGGAGAAATATCTGCAAAGCATGGAAGCAGATAGAATACGTTGAACGGGATAGAGGTGACCACATAGATCATGATCAGCGTCAGTTTGGAGTCACCCATGTTCAGATAGCTGATGATGGTAAACAGGGGCATAATGATCATCACACCGGGGACACCCAGGCCAATAACCAGAAGCTTCTGAATAGAAGAATTCAGTGCAAACTTGAAGCGCGCCAAACCGTAAGCACAGGGAGCAGAGATCAACACTGACAGGAACACGGACGAACTGCTGTACAGCAGCGAATTCATAAACGCAGTCATCAAGTGACCTTGCTTAATAACCTTGGTGAAGTTTTCCCAATGGAATCCGCTTTCCAGCAGCTTATCGGAGAATATTTCTTTTGTTGTAGACAGCGCAGCCATCAGGATCCAGCCAAGCATTGCAAAGATAAAGATGCACCACAGGCTCAAAAGAATATAGCCGGGGATAAGATGCTTCTGCTCCTGCAGCTGAAGGCCAGACATACCAAGCTTTTTCTGTTTATTTTTCATGTCGGACCTCCTTACAACTCAATGTCCTGATTCTTGGGAATCAAGTTCGATGTTACAAACACAAACACAACGATACAAGTCAAAACAACCGCACCAGCAGCACCAACACCTACAGCCGTGTTGCCGGACTCGCTGCCGAACAGAACATCATAAATGTACATCAGCGGAGAAACCGTCTTAGCTGCTACAAACACTCTGGAGAGTGCGAAGAATGCGCAGACACGGGTAGTCCAGATTGTGATGGAAGAAATAAGTGTGTTTTTGATCAGCGGGAACGTTATGGACTTGAACTGATCCATTTTGCTTGCGCCGTCGATCGTTGCAGCCTCATACATACTGGTCGGAATACTCTCAATGGCCGCCATGTACATCAGCACAAAATAGCCCACGTTGCTGAATATGTACGCAACGCACATGGAGATGAACATATTATCCGGAGAAGTCCAGCCAAACTCGGCCAGTTTTGTCCATCCGAGGGCTGTAAAGACTTTCTTCAGCATGCCAAACCGGGAGCTGAACACGTACAGAGTCCACATATAGCCGACAGCGATCTGAGGAATCACGTTGGGCAGATACAGCATGGAACGGAAGAACCCCTTTCCCTTGATACCGGATGTCAGCATTACCGCAAAGAACAGCGCAAGCAAGAAGATCACTATACCGCAGATGAACCAGATCTTCACCAGGGTTCCTACAGAGTCGGGAAAAGTTGTTCTGTTCAGATATTTGAAATTCTCGAAACCTACGAATTTCCATGTATTTACCGGACTGCTGATGGCACGAACATCAAAAAAGCTCATTGCAGCAGTTCGGATCAGAGGATAAATGAAGAAAACAATGAATAGAGAAATTGCCGGAGCGATAAACAGAAATAGGGTAGAACGTTTTTGTCGCAAGGTGAACACCTCCTGGGAAACTTCAGAAAAGCTGGTACCGCGAATGACGGCACCAGCCTTTCCATAAAATTACTTCATACGATGAGAGTCAGCACAGAATTACTTGTAGTAAGCGGTGACTTCCTCGATAAACTGCTCAGCGGTAATGTCGCCAGCCATCAGCTTGGCCAGAGCGGACTTGATGATGGGCAGCTGGTCACCGGTATTGACCATTGCGGTATGAGCGGTCCATCTGTTGGTAACACCATCAAAGATGTCGGATGCATCAGCAACCATTGCGGGCCATTCGGTACCCTCAGTGACAGGGATTGCGTTGCATTCTGCGACCAGATAATCGCCCCACTCGCCGGTGGTCAGGTGCACTGCGAACGCTGCTGCTGCGTCAGCCTCTTCCTTAGTTGCATCCTTGTTGATGGAGATGCCGTAGCAACCATAGCTCAGAGAAGAACCGTCGTCAACGCCGTTTGCAACCAGGGGGAAGCGGATGCTGCCCCAACGGAAGTCGGAACCTGCAGACTCACGCAGGTTGTTGGGCATCCAGGAACCGCAGACGTACATAGCGATCTTCTGATCGATGACCATTTCCTGCTGTGCCTCAGGCTGAACAACAGTGGTAATGTTCTTTGCGTAGTAACCCTTGGAAGCTGCATCTTCGAAAGCCTTGATGACTTCCAGAACAGCGGGGTCATTCCACTCTTCACCGGTGGTGCTGGTAGCCAGAGCTTCAGCAGCATCGCCACCCAGTCTGCGCTGCAGGTAGTAACCCAGTGCCATGTGGATGTGGCCCTGATCAGAGGTGAAGGGAGTATAGCCGTTCTCAACCAGAACTGCGCAGATGTCCATCAGCTCGTCCCAAGTCTCGGGCTTCTCGGTGATGCCGCAGGCATCAAAGATGTCCATGTTGTACCAAATGGTGATGAACTGAGGAGTGTAGGGGAAGTAAACATACTTGCCGTTGCCCTGAACCTTGGACAGAACGTTGTAAGCGCCAATGATGCTCTCACCATAGGTCTTGCCATTGGATTCGGGATAAACGGTGTTGAAGTACTCTTCCAGATCCATCATGTTGTCCAGCCACAGCTTAGTACTTGCATCAGTGTTGGCTTCGAACATGGTGATCTTGGTACCAGCCTGCATTGCGGGTCCCAGAGTGGACTGGATGTCAGTGCCCTGGAAAGAGACCTCGATGGTAACGCCGGGATTTTCCTTTATAAAGGCATCTGCTGCTGCCAGAATAACCTGGCCGTAGTTAGAAGTCTCGGTGTAAGAAGACCAGAAAGTAATATCGGCCTTCAGGCCGCTGTCTTCGGCGGGTTCCTGAACTTCAGGTGCCTTGGGCTCGGTAGCCGCGGGAGTTTCGGGTGCTTCGGTAGCGGGTGCTTCGCTGCCACAGCCGGCAAACATACCGACGCACAGCATCAGAACCAGTAACAAGCTAATGATTCTCTTCATTTTGTTTCCTCCTAATTTCTGTTATTAACCTTTTGCGAAGACGCAATTTGAGCCTTGCGCCGCTCGGTGTCTTAAGATTATCACTAAAATTGAAACGTGTCAATATTCAAAAAGCACTTTTTACAAAACTCACAATTTCGCCCTTAATTATCTGTTAATATTGCATATATGCCGTAAAAATACCACAAATCAAACATTGACACGTTAAAATTTGTATGTTATAGTTCAAATATATCTTATTAACGGAAAGAGGTGTCTACATGGATTTGCGTTTCTTGGGTATTGGTTCGGCATACAACCCCCTCTATAAAAATTCCAATGCCATTTTGCCCATTGACGACTGTCTGTTAATGTTTGACTGTGGTGAAAGCACATTTGAAACACTCTATTCCAGAGGCTTCTTGGAACAATATAACTCATTCATTGTAGCAATTACGCACTTCCATTCGGATCATGTAGGCAGCCTCGGTTCTTTTATCTCTTACTGCCACTGTCAGCTACATAAGAAAGTGTACCTTGTATATCCCAATGAAGACATTCTAAAATTCTTATTGTTCACCGGCGTACCCGATTCTATGTACACATACTTGAGACCTGATACACCTATGCCCTGTGACCGTCTTCATTTGACTGCAGTTGAGGTGCATCACGATCCTCTGATTAATTGCTTCGGCTATCTAGTACAGATCAATGACGAGCAGGCTTTCTTCGGTGGCGACTCTGCCGGTATTCCGGAATCGATACTTCAGTTATTGATGTCAGAAAAAATAGATACAATATATCAGGATGTTACTTACGAGCATAGCTGGGAATCCTCTTGTCATGGAACCTTGGAGGCTCTTTGTAATCAAGTCCCTGATGCGTACAGAAATCGGATCGTATGCATGCATTTGGGCTCTGATTTTATCGGAAGAATTGAAACTGCCGGTTTCCGCGTGGCAAAACTTATTTGAGGTACACACTTATGGAGCATAGCATTTCCAGATACTTGAAGTCCATCAACATTGCCGGGCATCGCGGTAGTTGCGGTGGCAATGTTCCTCCCAATACCAGCGTAGCTTATGAAGCCGCCCTTTATCAAGGCGCAAATATTCTGGAGACTGATGTTGCACGCAGTGCAGACGGTGTATTTTACATGTTTCATACAGGCTCCGGTAATGAAAAATACTATCTGGGTATCGATTGTGCATTTGAAGATCTAACCTCTAAAGAGTTGGACGAAATCTATCTCAATAACGAGTTGGGTAAGGATACGCTCTATCGGCTAAATCGCCTCGAGGATATTCTGAATCAGTTTAAGGGCCGCTGTATTATCAATTTGGATCGCTCTTGGGAATACTGGGAAGAAATCATGCCTCTCGTAAGAAAGTTGGATATGGTAGATCAGATTCTGCTGAAAAGCCCCTGTAAGAAGGAATGGATCGAGAAAGCCAGTTTGGTTGCTTCTGATTTCGCCTACATGCCAATTGTTAATGAAGATATCGCCCCCTTTTATGATCTCGGTGGTAATTGTCTGCCCGGTTTTATCGGTGCAGAATTGGTGTTTGCTACCGAAGAATCGCCCATCATAACAAACCATACCGTTGAAATGCTTCACAAGGACGGAAAGATCGCCTGGGGTAATGGAATTCAATTCTCCGCAAAGAAAATTCTGAGCGCAGGTCATAATGATGACATCTCTGTTTCAGGCAATCCTGATGTCGGATGGGGTTGGTTGGTGCGAAATGGATTCGATATTATCCAAACCGACTGGGTTTGCGCACTGAAATTATATCTCGAAAGACTTTCCTTTTCCTAAAAGTTATGGTATGATTTTACCATAAATCATACGGAGTTGATCATTTGTGGCAACATTAAAGGATATTGCCAATCTGGCAGGCGTTTCTCAGGGTACCGTTTCCAACGTCCTGAATGGCCGGGGCAATGTCAGCAGCAAGAAAATTAAACTGGTTGAAGCAGCAGCCGCTCAGTTGGGTTATACTGTCAACGAGCGCGCAAAATTGTTGCGCAAAGGCCACTCCAATATTCTTGCCCTTGTTCTGCCCAATACCCGTCTGCGCCGTTACAACGATATCCATACCTGCTTCAAATCTGCTGCAGAGCGCTTGGGCTACTCCGTATCCCTTTATTTGACAGACGATATTCCCGCTCGTGAACTGAGCCTCATCAGCAAACTGCGTTCCGATATGGTGGCCGGTGTTGCAATGATCAGTTGTATCACCACACCTAACAACCCTTATGTAGAGGCAGGTTTCTCAGAATCCGAGCTTCTGTATCTGGAACGTCAGAATCGTGAGGATGCCAGTTATCTGGGATTTGATTATCTGGAGGCCGGTCTGGCACTGGGAAGAATTGCTTCCGCACAAGAAGAGAAGTTTGTTCTTTTAGCTGAAACCCCCTACTATTCGAACGACAAAGCCTTTATTGACGGTTTCACCAGCGCATTTCACGTTGCTCAGCAAAATCGCATTCGCGTTTCCAGAATTGACCGACGTCAGCGCCAGAAGGATTTGATCCAGCTGCTCAGTACCGAGCAGAATATCGGTTCCTTCTTCTCGTCCTCTTTTTCCCTGACCAAGTCCCTTTCTACCGTTTCCCAAACGTTCTTCCCGGATATTCGCCACATTCCCATTTATACCGTTGCACCTCTGCACACCCTTCCGGAAGGATCATATAGGAAATATGAATTTGACTTCCGGCTGCTGGGTAATAATGCCGCACAGCGATTGATTGCGCAGCTGGAGAATCCGGAGGAAGAACCTACTACAACTCTATGCCCGGCAGCGGGTTTCCGCCAGTGGGAACCGCAGCCAATTCAAACCAATACCGCAAAGTGCCTCAATCTGTTAATGCTTAACGGTCCGGAGGCAATCGCAGTTCAGAACCTGTCCCGGATCTACACCAACAGCACTGGAATCAAGATCAATGTTTCTGTGTTCTCCTACGATGAGATCTACGAAATACTCAGCACCACAGGCGGAAAGGCCTTTGATATTCTGCGTATTGATATCACGTTCCTGTCTTGGTTTGCTCAAAAACTATTAGTGCCATTAGAAGAGCTTGATCCCCAGATCGAACAGATTCTACCGCAATTTTTGGACGGTGTGGCGCAACGTTATTCCACGGTCGCCAACACTATCTACGCACTGCCCTTTAGCCCCAGTGTGCAGTTGCTGTACTATCGAAAGGATTTGTTTGACAGCACAGTACTTCGTCGCTTGTATCAGGAAAAGTACAAGTGCGATCTGCAGCCTCCGTCTAATTTTACTGAGTTCAATCGAATTGCCGAGTTCTTTACCAAAAAGCAGAATCCCAACTCACCTGTTGACTACGGCACCAGTTTGACGCTGGGCAGTTTTGGTGTTGCCGGTTCTGAATTTATGGCACGGTATCTGGAAACGCACAAGAACCTGTACGATGAAGATGGTAAAGTCCGGCTGAACGGTCCCGCGGGCAATCTGGCAATGCAGCAGTTGATCGATCTGAAGGAACTGGCTCCTACCCACAGTAACACATGGTGGACCGATACCGCAGAAGACTTTGCCTCCGGCCGACTTGCCATGGCCATTCTGTATAGTAACTACGCATCCGATCTGATCCGCGAAGGTTCCAATATCAGCGAGTTGATTGGCTGCACACTGGTTCCCGGTCAGAATCCCATTCTGGGTGGTGCATCTCTGGGTATTTCCAAATCCAGCCAGCATCCGCAGGAAGCACTCAACTTCATCAAATGGCTGTGCAGCGAAACCATTTCCTCTGCTGCCACGTTGCTGGGTGGTGTTTCTCCCTGCAAGGCCGCTTATCAGAATTATGAGCTTGTGGACAGTTATCCCTGGTTGGATCTGGCTGGTAAAAGTTTCTCCATTGCCAACGGCAGACGGCAGCCCCCCGAGGACACAAGACCTTTCAACGAGCGTCAATTCCTGAACATCATCGGTTTGGCCGTAAAGAATGCATATTATGGTGTGCAGTCTCCTGCCGATGCGCTCAATTGGGCACAATCCGAATTCGAATCCAGTTTTCCCACAGCAGAATAGATGGCTCAAACCCAAAGCACTCAAAGAATCAGCTCTGGTTTGGGGTTCAGCCCATTGAATCGTATATTTAAGAATCGCCCCCACTTTTGTAAGTGAGGGCGATTCTTCTTTTTGCCTGCCGGGAATACGGTTTGCAAAATCAGTCTGGTGCAGATAACATCACCTTTTTCCGGTCTGGGAGATTTTCTCCATGACCATTTGGGAACCGTCATGGTTGGGATCTGTTTTAGCGGAAGATTTCGCACTTTTTCAGCTCCTCAAAGTCGCAAATTCTTACTTCTGTTCTGCCGGGTTCATCCCAGTCGGCGACAATCCCACAGGCCATGTGCTCGAAATTATCATCATCGAAAAAGATACCCTTCAGGTTGTTGATGATCACGTTGATAGCCCGGTTGGAGGTGTCCCAGACCTTCACATTGTTGGTGCCCCGGGGTGCATAAATCCGGATCAGCACGAAAGCCTTTTCAAAATAGGGGATGCCGGTCTGGCTTTCTCTAGCGATTTCCTCGTGAATCTCTCGGATCCAGTGATCTTCCAAAGAACTGGTCAGCTCCTTCTTCGCCGGCAGCGGCTCCGGGATCACCAGTGTGACCACGCTTTTGGTTTCGGTCTGGGCAATCGGTGCCGCTTCTACGATAGGCTTTCTTTTTGCGGAACCGAAATCCTGCATGTCATACTTGACTGCAAGAATCTGGCTGCGGAAGCGCATGGCCAACTCATACAGCTTGTCCAACTGCTTTTCGTCCTGTATGCCCTCTGCAGGCAGGTTCTTCTCCATCAGCTTCAGAGTTTTACGCAGATCGATATGCACGGATACTCACCCCCTTCGCTTCATTCACATCCGGATACATCTTGGCTACCTCCAGATCCTCAGGCCAGACTACCAGGATACGCTGGATTTCAGGCACATAAATTTTCTTGGCAAGATCCACATCTCCCTTCACGGTGGAGAAGAAGTGGATCAGCTTCAAAATATCGAAGGCCGGATTCAGATAATATCGCTTGGGGTAGACCTCCACATCACCCTGCTTGGGTTCCTTCAGCAGGATTCCACCCTCCACCCCGTTTTCGATGTAATAATCTTCGTCATAGATCCGTTCCAGACTCTGGGCCAGCAACTCGGGGGTAGTCAGATAGACGCGCTCGTACTGAGTCCGCAGCTTGATGGGTGCTCTGGAATAACGGACAGGCTTATCGGTCTCGGTATAGCGGTCCTTCAAAAGGGTCTTCCGGTTCCACATGGTATGCCGGATGATCTGCCGGGCAATCTCGTCGCGCTTGCCGTCATCGCAAATCAGAATCATCCCATGGGTCTTGGTTTCAAAAGAGCCGTATCGGTAAAAGAACAGGGATGCTTCCGCCTTGATCTGCCACTCCATGGTACCGTCACCAATGTCGTAGACAGCGTACCGCTTGTCATAAGCTACCAACATTCCTACAAACCGGGTGGTGGACAGGATGCCCTTACCGATGTTCCGCCAGCAGGCAGAGGGAACGAAATAAGGCTCTTCTGTATCCAACAGTTCCCCGGAGAGGGGGATACCTCTCATCTCCATCCACATGCATACCTTAGACACCTGCAGCACCCGCTGCCGGGTCTTTCCACGGGTGGCATTGGAGAATAAAGGCTCTAAATCCGGGAACAGTTCCCGGCCCTTCTTGAGGACGGTGACTACCCCATACTTATTCTTGGACACGTACCCGTTCTTAGTCAGAGGACGGGAGGCATAGGACATGGCGATCATATCTCCGGTGTTCTCCGTATCCAGGAACTTCAGGCAGTCCTCATAGGACAAAATATTCAGTCTGATCAGGTGAAGGATCAGATTCAGTTGATTTTCATGCAGCTTCATTTGTACCTCCTTAGCTTGTATCGAGATTGAAAAAGGCGAAACTATCAAATGGGCGCACTGCCCCTATATCCCAATTTTCCAAACCTTCCGGTTCTCCTATATCTATACTACTGCAGGCATAAATACACATACTACTATACTTACAGTTCCTACCATGAGAAAAATACGCGCGTATTATAGGGGGGATTTCCGCAACGCGGCAATTTTCCACGTCCCGGAAATCCGAACTTTCTTTGTTCTTTTCCCGAATCTCTTCCTTGGTGTATTCATCCTCCAAATCGTTAATCACTTTGCGGCTCTTCCAGGCAACAAAGCGGTTGATCCGCTCGTTGTCGGTGCCGGGCGTATGCGTATTACGGGCCTTAATGCGTATAAGCTCTAGAATACGCATAATTTCCTCGTCGCTGGGATCATCGCACGTGTCCTGGGTGGGGTAGCATCTGTTATAGATTACGCAGCCAAAGGAACCGGGCAGCCGGTGCAGTGGAAAATAGGCGCAGTAAAACTGAAAGAACCGCCAAACCTTGGTCTTCTCCCACTTCCAACGCTTGCCCAGAGTTTCCAGAGTCAGAACAGAACCGAATTTGCCATACTGGATGGCAGGAGCAAGGAAGGAGAAAGCGTTTCCCTTGTCGCGATAAACCGTGTGGCACCACAGATCCAGCCAGGCATCCGCCTCGCCAAACTTGTGGCCCATTTCCACCAGCCGCTCGGTAATAGATCTGGGCATGCAAAGAAACCCATACTTGGGCGTGGTATAAACATTATCGTCCTCAGCGCACTCTGCACCGGAGCATTCAATGACCCAGTCGGTGATCCGGTAGGTCAGAATCTTGGTGTCCGGTTCCAGTGTGTAGGTGATATAGCCCAGCATCTGGAGCTCGTCCATGATTTCCAGTGCCTCTCTCCGAGTTTTCGCCTTCAAAATTTTCTTAAGGCCCACCATACCGCCGACCCAAGATCCAACCTCCACGGCATTCGTATAGCCGCAGTAGCGGGCGGTACCCTTACGGAATGCCGCACGGGATGCCAGCCGCAGATAATAGATCATAATTCCCTTGGCACGATAAGGAATTTCTGCTCTGGGAATTTTGAGCCAATCCCATTTTTTCAGACACTTCACAGTTTTCTCCTCCTTCCTCGCAATATATAAAAATCAGGTGATACGGTTAGCGCTCCGGCTGCCCATATCACCTGATATTCTTTCCCTCTATCTCCACAGGAAATCCCTCACCCTTTCTTTATACACCGGCTAACGTACCGTTCAGATAGGCGATCAGCCTAGCGGTGTAGACCCGAATGTACTTCTGCCTGGTGCCGATGTTGCCACCAAGGTCTGCATAGGGTTTTCTGCCTGCGGCGATGAGTTCGGACAACTTCCGGGGCGACATACCAAGATAATCGGCTGCCACTTTCAGCGGAACAAAATTGGGATGCTCTTCTCTCAGCATATCAGCTTCTCTCTGATCCATCTGTGCTTCCTCCTTTCTCACTGCGCCATTTTTCAAAGGCCTGCATATTCTTCGGATCCTCATAGAAGCGAATGACTGCCTCCAGAAATATGGCACATAATAGCTGCTTCTCCATACTGGGAATCAGATTGGGGTTGATTTGTACCGTCATACTGATGTCATTCACCTCCTCAAACCCCAGATAATCACCGTTTGGTTGATTCTGCAATAATTTTATTGTTCCCAGACTCGTTTGTCAAGATAAAATACACCATTTGGTGACATATTGCACAAACTTCTACTAATTCTACAAATCGGCTTGCAAAAGGTGATGTAATCTGCTATAATGCGGATACCGATACCAAAAAAGGAGTGGCTGCAAAATGAGTATGGAAGAAAACGAGCAGGCTATCACCGAAAGCCTGCAGGATATAGAAGTTGAATATACGACCTTTGGCAGACGGCTGCGCCATATCCGCAAGGAGCGCAAGATGACCCAGGATGAATTTGCTAAGCTACTGGGCACCTCCAAGCAGATTCTCAGCCGGTATGAACGGGAGGATCGCTCCCCCAGAATTGAAGTGGTGCGTAAGTATGCCGAAGCGCTGAAGGTATCCGCAGATTATTTATTGGGTGACGAAGAGGCTGAGGCAGTGTCCTCCATGTTCTGGACACAGAAAAAGGAGAAGCCTTTCTACAAGATCTTCATTGAGGTTACCGCAGATAAAATGGGTCTGGATATTCCTGGAGTTGTGCAGAAAACCGGTCTGACAGATAGGCAGGTCCGGACGATTATCACCCGGCAGATGAAGATTGCTCCGCTGGATCTGGCAATGCAGCTGTCTGATACCCTGAATGTACCGTTGGAAGTCTGGCTGGGTGTGAAGGATTATGTTCCTGCAGAAGTATCTGCTGATGCATACGAAGTTGCCCGTGCTTACGATCGTGCTGACTTCCGGGATAAGAATATGGCCAGAATGGCATTGAAGCTCAATCTGTTGAAGGAGGAAACTGTGTGAATGCTGTTGTCTATGCCCGTTTTTCCAGTCATAGACAGGGTGAACAGTCCATCGAGGGTCAGGTTGCAGAGGCTGAGCGCTTCGCCGCTGCCCATGGACTGACCATTGTTAAGGTCTATGCCGACCGCGCACAGACCGGGCGAAACGACAACAGAGAACAGTTTCAGCTTATGCTTGCGGCCGCGGCAAAACATGCGTTCGATGCTTTGATCGTCTGGAAGACCGACCGAATCGGACGAAACAAAGAGGAGATTGCCCTTAACAAATATCACCTGAAGAAAAACGGCGTCAAAATCTATTATGTGGCCGAGGCCATCCCGGATACCCCGGAGGGTATCATTCTGGAGGCAGTCATTGAAGGTATGGCCGCCTACTACTCCGAGCAGCTGTCCCAGAATGTCCGCAGAGGTATGCGGGCCAGTGCGCAGAAGGCCCAGTGTACCGGAGGTATGCCGCCGCTGGGATATGCGGTGGATGAAAACAAGAACTTCATTATCGATCCCAAACATGCCTCGACAGTCAAACTGATATTTGATCTGTATGCCGAGGGGAAATCCGTCACAGAGATTGCTGACGAGGTAAATGCAAGGGGCCTGCGCAATCAGCGGGGCAATCCCTTCTCTGCCAAGAGTATGATCCGCCTGCTGAATAACAAGAAATACATTGGTGTGTACACCTATAAGGACGAACTGGTTCTGGAGAATGCCATGCCCGCTATTGTGGACATAGATACCTTCAATAAGGTGCAGGAGATGATGAAGCGGAACAAGAGAACCGCGGGTCGCAAAAAGGCCGTGGTGGAGTACCTGCTCACAGAAAAGCTATTCTGCGGCAAATGCGGAGCTGCTATGACAGGATGCAGCGGAACCAGTAAGACTGGTACTGCGCACCACTATTATGTCTGCACCGCTCAAAAGAAAAAGCTGTGCACCAAGAAGGCAGTGCGACAGCTCTGGATTGAGAATCTGGTTCTGGAATATGTAATTAAGCTGGTGCAGGATATGGACCTTATGGAGTTCATTGCAGAGAACACCTATCAGTACTATTTGGCACAAAACACCGATACCACCTACACCAAATCGCTTCAGAAGGCCCTTGCGGAAACGGATAAATCTATCTCAAATCTGCTCCGGGCCATTGAAGCCGGCATCTTCAATGCAAGCACCAAGGAGCGATTGGGTGAACTGGAAGATCAGAAGTCGGAACTCAAATCTGCCTTGGCTGCAGCCAAGCTGAAAGAAGATCTAGGACTGAAGAAAGAGCACATTGTATTCTTCCTCCATCAGTTTTCGGTTATGGATTATTCCGACCTTGCCTGCCAGAAGCGGCTGATCAAGACCTTTGTGAATTCTGTATTCGTTTACGATGACAAGGTCGTGCTGACGTTTAACTATTCCGGTGATAATCGGACGATGACACTAAAGGAAATTGACGCCGGATTACAGCAGGGCGTTCGTATTCCGGAGACCAACGCGTACCAAAGAAGAATAATCCGAACCTTATCTCAGTAGGAGAAGGGTTCGGATTATTTTTGCTTTTGGGAGGACAATATAAGTAAGATTATTTCTTGTGAGTTCAATATCGACACCGCCTGTGTCGAGGTCAAATATGCAGATGGCAGCATGATCTCCATCGACTGCACCCGGGTAGAAAATGAGATTGCCCGGAATATGTACGAAGCCAGTGAACTGGATTGGCTGGTCTATAACACCCCGGTGGACTATGTGAACCTTCTGCTCCATGGAGATATCCGGGAGTATCTGAGAAACACAACGGATCATCATCTGCTGGATACTTAATATGACTGCGGTGCTACCATTTTCGGCGGCACCGCTTTTCCTTACCTAAACGGGAAAATCCAATCTTGGATAATCCAGTATTGGGGCAACCAATATTGGGAAAACGGCCCCAATTAATAACTAATATAATCAAATACTAATGAATCAAAAACTTATCAATCATTGTTTCTTGACGAAGGAATCCCTTATGAAAAATGTAACGCACTTAAAGCTGTTTTTGGGGTCTGACAAGGAATCGTATTACCCTCTCAAAATCGCAGAAAAAAGTCGTTGTACCCCAGTGCTTTTTCGGGTCAAAAACGTTACAATGTCGACCATTGGAACCTCGTTTTGGGAAGGGGTGGTATAGTACCATCACCCTGCCTCTTTCTATGGTTCCGGTTGTATTGACAGCATTTTGGATCGATGATATAATAACAGCGCAACAGAATAGCTTTTGTGCAGACACTCTTGACGGGTATCTGCATTTTGTTTGTAATTTGATCGCCGGGAGGAACGGACATTAACCCCCGGTGATTTGGATAATCAAAATTTGAAAAGGAGGTCTGCTATCGACCAACACCCATTCGCACATACCCAAACTGTACCTTGAAAATTTAATACTACCCGGAGGGATCAAAACTTGTGAGCCGCAAAAAGAAACCTGTGAACAATTCCGGTATTCCGCAGCACATCATTGAATCAATCGCCCGGTGCATACTTCCCGATATTATCGCCTACTACGCAACCGAGGAAGGCCAGCGGCAGTTCCAAGAATGGAAAGCAATGCAGGAAGCGGAACAGACGGAAGGAAAGAATGGTGAAGAACTAACAAGATAATTTCCACATAAGCGAAACCGCCTGCGTGAGCATTAACACTCATGCAGGCGGAATTTTTATTCTCTACCGAGTAGCCAGTCAACAGACACATTCAGAATATCTGCCAGGGCATTCAGTTCAATATCGGATACGGGTCGTTTCTGACCTTCTAACAGAGAAAGTGCGGGAACACTCAGATCAACTCCGGCGAGCTGCAATTTGGCAAGCAGTTCTACCTGTTTCATTCCCTGGGTCAACCGTGCTTCCGTCACACGCTTGCCGATGATGTTGCGATCACCCAGCTCAAGCTTTCTCGGTTTCATACTGCTCACCTCCCTTACGGCACTATTATATGTCGAAAGGGTCTTACTATATTTGGTAATACCAAATATAATAAAATATATTTAGTAATACGAAATATAGAGGTGAGTTCCGTGAAAAGCTGTTACTTTATCGGCCACAGAGAAGCTTCAGCAGAAATGCTGCCGGCATTAACGGAAGCCATAGAGCAGCATATTGTGGAGCACGGTGTCACGGAGTTCATCGTTGGTAATTACGGTGGATTTGATCATATGGCAGTGAAAGCTATGATTGCAGTAAAGGAGCAGCAGCCTGGAATTACCCTATCCATGTTGATCCCCTATCACCCGGCAGAGCGCCCTATGGAACTTCCACAAGGCTTTGACAATACTTTCTATCCTCCAGGTATGGAGAAGGTTCCTCGCAAACTTGCTATCGTCCGGGCCAGCCGCTATATGGTTGATCATGTGGACTATCTGATTGCCTATGCATGGCACCCGGCAAGCAACGCACGGGATCTTGTGGAGTACGCAAAGAAAAGAGAACAGCGGAACCTAATTTCTGTAACCGTTCTGCTAAGGAGTTGAACCATATGAAGAAGAAAACATGGCTTATTGTTGCAGCTATCTGCATCTTGCTTGTTTTGGTTGGAGCAATCACCTTTGCTAATCGTTCTACCCCAGAGGATGAAATAATGGACATGTTAAACCGAGTAGAAAATGCGCTGGGTAATGAATGGGAAAAGCAGACAGTTACAAAGGTTTCAGACTTGGTGTATTCCGATAACAAGGGAAATACCATCGTTTATCATGTCTGCATTACTACATATTTCGGTGCAGATACCTCCGAGCAAACCGGCTTAAACATTGACGCCATCTCTGCTATTATTCCTCCCGACGAAGCAGAAAGCTACCGGGAATGTACTGTTAGTAAACTCCCAGCGGCAATCTACCAAAAGGATGGACGAGCCTACCTCTGCTGGACGATCATACCGGAACTTAGCTGTGTGATCGAATATGATCCTGCCGTAGAAAGTGAAGAAGATATGTTTCGCATGGCGGAAAGCGTCCCGGCTAACACTGCAACTACCGACAATCCGTAGCCATGGATTTGTGGATCGAATTTTGTTGTATTCACTCGACTTACACGCTATAATATACTTACGATTTTCTGTTTCGCGAAATTTACAAATCCTCTTAGGAACAAAAATTACCAAGGAGAATGAAAATGAGAGAGAGAATAATAGCGATACTTCTTGTGGTTAGCATGATCCTATCCCTTTTTGCTGGCTGTGCCACTACGAATCTCACAGTAGATCCTACCGGAACGAGCGAAGACATAGCAACTAATGCGACGGAAGAGTCAGTAGCTGCAAATACTTCCGAGCCAACTACTGCACCTACGGAAACTGAAGCTACGGAAGCACCGACAGAACCCCCAACAGAACCTCCTACGGAACCGACTGAGCCGGAGCCGGTTATTACAGTTGTCCAGCAGAATTCCATTAACATGCTAAATTATTTGGCCTTTATTGCAGAAGAAATCTATACTGCAAAAGATAATCGCTTGATTTTGGAAGATATTTATACATCACTGCTGAATGAAATCAATCCCGGCACAATTGATAATATAACGCAGGATCATCTTAGAAATCTGCGAGATGTTATCGAAAGATTTCTAAACATAGAAACAAAGAGAGCGCAATTACAGTATATCCATAATCAAAATAAGGCAGCCTCCATGAGAAGTGCTGTCCCCGATCCGCTTGCAATTTTGTCAATGGCGAATTCCTTGGATTGGAAGCGGCTAGTCACAAGCGTAGCCTTTACGGTAGTCGATTCCTATAACAACTATAAAACTGCCTCTGAAAATGCTGACCAAGAATTTTTGCTTAGCGGTTGGGAATTGAAACAAGAAGAAAGAGATACAATTAAGCGAAATCGAGGAAATGCCTTTGATTATATGGTCGATATTGTCCAAGAGTATGGCACAACAGAATTTACTGCAAAGGAACTTGGCCTGCTGACGCTGAACGAAAAGGCAGTAGAAGATTTTGCCGAGATTTGTGCGATTGAAGAAGTTTATCTAAGATGCCAGCGCCTTGAGGCAGCGGAGAAAACTTACCAACTGTTTGGCAACTACTGGATTGAACGAGCAGATTGTTATTACGAAATTGCAGAACTGGAAGACAGTATTGATTACTATAAAAAGTGTTTGGATTGCGTAGCGAAGTACAATGAACTGGCAACGGGCATCTTTAGGCAAGATTTCAATATTGTACCAATTCTGCCCAAGGCCATTGTAGCTGCACAAGAAGTGTATGAGGGTGACGAGTATGTTTCTAATGTGCAAACTTTTGCTGATGCAATTATTGCAAACACCAGCGATGATGAATGGTCTTTGCGATATTTTGCAGCACAGGTATACATAGATTTGTATTCCAGAACAGACAATGAAGATTATCTGCGAACTTCATACGAAATCGTAAAGAACAATATTTCTCAGCTTATTGATGAACAATGTGCTTTGAATGAAACATATTTAAATGAAGTTCAGAAATTGACTGCGGAAGAACCCAATTACCAGTATGTTTCCGAAGATGAGAAAAAAGTGCTAAAAGAAGAATATAAGGCTGAGAAAAAGCGTGTAGATGCCTACAACAAGGAACTGGAGGAAATCAGAAAAACGGAATTGCCGCCGCTCTATGAACCTTTGATCCTTAACTGTGACTTGCTGTTTGCCTTAGCTGAACAACTGGATATTGGCGCGTCTGAACAACTTAAAATCCAGAAAATGCTCAAGACAGAGAGCAATGGTGTGTTCCTTTCCAAGCCTGTGAATAATCGGTATTCTTTTGATGCAAATTCTAACGATTACGCTATTGAGTTTAGTGTGAGCGAAATTGTGATTCCTGCCAATTTACTGGTTCAAGGCGCACGGATCACAGTAACTGTGGAAAATGCATCTGGATCAACAGTTTTTGAAGATTACACTATCAACAAGGTTAAACGAGAGGGGGCAGGCATAGAATCGTTCGTTGCCTATTACTCCAGTAAGACGATCAAGTCTGTTGAATGGGCTGTTGGAACAAGAGTAATTGTCCAAGTGTATCTCGGAGAAGGATATGATCCCGTTGTTTTTGAGTTTGAAGTAACGGAGTACAAGGATAATTTCGTTATCGCGGATAAGATAGTATTTGAAGCAGTATGAAGAAAAGAATAATTGCGTTATTCCTAGTTCTCTGTATCGTTTTGGCTGTTACCGGCTGTTCCAAGTCAGCCGGTGACTCCAAACTAACGGTCACATTCATCGATGTTGGGCAAGGCGATGCTGCGCTTGTGGAGTGTGGTGGGGAATATATGTTGATTGACACAGGCCCCAACAACAAAACAACCGGCGAGATTATTCGTAAGCTGTTACTGGATAAGGGAATATACACGCTCAAGTATCTCGTAATTTCGCACCTGCATGACGATCACTACGGCGGTTTGATCAACAACGCTCTGCAAAATGTGGAAATTAAGGCAACTCTTTGTAACGAAGATCCATACAGAAAAAGCAATGTAGCAAGTTGCCTGGATGGAAGTCGATTGATTATCCCAAAGGCGGGAGAAGAATTTTCACTCGGCAGCGCCACAATTAAAGTAGTAGATGTGAGTTCCAATCAAGCGAATGATTCATTGGTTCTGTTAATCAGCTATGAAAACACAAATTTCCTTTTTACAGGAGATATTGAAAAAGAGGCTCACTCCAGAGTTGCAGAAAAACTGCGTGAGCTTTCAAACGAACTTGAGGGAAAAGAAAATCTGATAAAAATGCCGCATCATGGCGCATACAATAGTGACCAGTATCTCCCCAATGATGCTTACGACAACTCCCTAAACACATTGGTTTCTGCATCCTATGCGGAGTATTTCGTAATATCTGTTGGAAAGAATAACTCTTACAATCATCCACACAGAGAAACTTTAGAATTGATTGATCAGGTGCTGGAAAAGCATAATCTTGACAAAACGGAACACTTTTTCCGCACGGATGAAAACGGTGATATTGTTGTTACCTCCGATGGTAAAACAATAACCGTCATACCAGCAAAGCAAACCTAATCGTATTTCAAAACCCGGCAGTCTGATAAATCATGGACTGCCGGGTTTCATCGCTCATTTCATCAATCATTTGTAGTTGATAAATGAGCGATGAACTGTTATAATAGTTGTGAGGTGATGTACCATGTACAACAAGAAACCACCCTTTGAGATTACAACTTCCATTCTTGATAAAATTGCAGAGATTGCGGAACTGGTCGGGCAGGTCAATGCCGTAGCGGGTTTGACTACGAACCCTATGCTGCGCCGCACAAACCGTATCCGTACCATCTATTCTTCACTTGCTATCGAACAGAACACTTTGAGTTTGGAGCAGGTTACTGCAGTTCTAAACGGCAAGCGGGTTATTGCTCCGCCCAAGGATATTGCCGAAGTCAAGAACGCATACGAAATCTATGAAATGATGGATTCTCTGAATCCCTATTCTGTGGATGATCTATTGAACGCCCATGCGGTTATGACAAAGGGATTGACCGAAGAATCCGGTTGCTTCCGTTCCGGCCCGGTGGGTGTGGTGGACAAGCAGGGGAATATTCTGCACTTTGGTACTCTGCCGGATTATGCACCTGGACTCACTATGGAACTGCTGGAATGGATCAAGGATAGTAGCATCCACATGCTGATCAAAAGCTGCGTGTTCCATTATGAGCTAGAGGTTATCCATCCCTTTGCAGATGGCAACGGGCGAATTGGGCGCTTGTGGCATACACTCCTGCTGACCCAGTGGAAACCGATGTTCGCATGGCTCCCAGTGGAGTCCATCATCCATGATCGCCAGGATGAATACTATGCCGCCATCAACCGATCCAACTATGAGGGCGAATCCACAGCCTTTATCGAGTTCATGCTGTCTGCCATCCAGGAAGCATTGATCGAAGCAGTGCAGACTTCCGGTGCCGCTGAGAGTATGACTACCGATGAACTGCGCTGGTATAAGATCGAACGCTTCTTGAAAAGAAATGATGCAATTACCAATGCCGATGTGCGACAGTTGTTCGATGTATCTGCTGCAACAGCAAACCGGATTCTTACCAAGTTTACGGATGAAGGGAAACTTCAAAAAATCAGAATCGGCAAGTCTTGGGGATATAAAAAATCTAACCAATAAGCAAATTCTATGTTTTATAGGAGGTACTATGCGACAAGTATTACTGGATAATGCGTTTGAAGCGTGAGCCGTAGCAATTCGTATTTGCAAGGACATCAAAGATGGTAAATGCACACTTCAATACCAAAAGAACTTTGTATCATCGTTGCATAATGCAGTTGAGTTATTCATGAAGCAGATGATGATTAATGACGGCAATCATGACGTTGCTGAAGTCCGAGGAAAACTGAAAAAAGGGAATGGGCAACTCATTCAAGATTATTCAAACGCATCGGACTTAAACCGCTTTTTTGGAGCTTTGCCAAAGGAGGAAACTGCTAAATTTGCATCGATTGCCTTTGAGAAGCTGAAAACACATCATCAGCAGATTCTTAAAGATAGTTTAGCGCCAAACAAGTCCTTGCAAGATGAACTAAACCTGTTACAACAACTTCGCAATGATGAAACACACTTTGCAATTCACCAAATTCTAAACTCAGCGTATTGGCAAGCAATGTATCTGCTCCCACAAACACGAAAAACCATCAATTTCCTTTTGGGGAGATTGATGGTTTTCTGCTTGTTGGGAAGACTCCCAAACCCTTATGGCTCACAAATTCTTTGTGAGCTACGCACCGTCCGGTGCTTGGGAGTTATGCATTTCTGCTCTATCAGAAATAGCGAAGTTATGTTAATTTAGCATTAACTAAATATGCGTATTAGATTATTATACAGATACAAAAGAATGGAGTTGGAAGTTATGGACAAGCAGATCGGACAGCGGCTGCGGGAGATGCGGCTGAAAGCAACGCTGTCCCAGGCGAAGGTTGCGGCAGTTGTGGGTTCCCGGCAATCTGCGGTTGCCCGCTTCGAAAGCGGAGAAGCGCATGTCCCGGCGGATGTGATGGTCGGGTATGCAGATTATTTCGATGTGTCCCTGGATTACATTTTTGGACGGACAATCCCCACGGCGCACGTTACGAGGGCAAGGTGAAGATTGAAAAGGCCTATCCGGAGATGGACAAGTTCATTGAGATGTGCTTCGATCCCGGCTCTCCCATGAACGAGAAACTGGAGGAAACCCTCAAGCAGATGCTGAAGGAGGGGGCGGAATGAAAGCAGTTATTTACGTCCGGTATTCCTCCGACAATCAGCGAGAAGAATCCATCGAAGGTCAGATTCGGGAATGTACTGCCTTTGCTGAAAAGAACGGCATCACGGTTCTGAAGCACTACATTGACAGGGCCTACTCTGCCAAGACGGACAGCCGCCCGGAGTTCCAACGGATGATCAATGACAGCAGACAAAGGCTGTTCGATATTGTCCTCGTTTGGAAACTGGATCGCTTCGCAAGAAACCACTATGACAGTGCCAACTACAAAAACATCCTAAGGAAAAACGATGTCCGGGTGGTGTCTGCCAACGAGCCGATTTCTGACCGTTCCGAGGGTATCTTGTTGGAGTCCATGCTGGAGGGTTTTGCGGAATACTTCTCTGCCGACCTTGCAGAAAAGGTCAGCCCGGGTATGACGGAGAATGCACTGAAATGCAAGTTCAACGGTGGCAATCCCACCATCGGATTCACCTCCAACAAAGAGCAGAACATTCTCATTGATCCGGTAAAGGCACCCTTTGTTCTGGACGCATTTAAGCTCTACGATGACAAGCTGGTCATCATTTTCAACCACAAGGATGGTGCGGAAACCATCATATTAGAAGACATAGAAACCGCTCTGGCTGAGGCCGGGTTCGGTTCGGATTTGGTTAGCTTCTCTGTACTATTAGAAAAACAGCGAAAATGCCCTGTTTGCAAGGCTTTTTCGCTGTTTTTTATTTTATTTTCTTCCTATACTGTTTTCACAAAACCGCATAAAAAAGCATGATAATATACAAAATTGTTGTCAACTTTCAGCACAGGACAGGTCTTTTCATATTTTACTTTCACTTTTTCATCTGCCGTGATAAAATATTTTTAAATTCTGTGAGATATTTCCTCGGGAATCCGTACTACATAGGTGTAACGGAAAGGATGTGATGTATTTGAAGGATCATGAAATCATCGACCTGTTCTTTGAGCGCTCGGAGCAGGCCATTACAGAATTGATCTGCAAATACGGCGCGGCAGTCAAGGCCGTGGTATCAAACATTTTAAACAATGCGCAGGATGCAGAAGAATGTCAGAGCGAGACCTATTTTCACGTCTGGACGAGGATCCCGCCCACAAGGCCGGAGCATCTGGGTGCCTATGTATGCCGCATTGCGCGAAATGTCGCTTTAAAGCGGTATCACACCGACAGTGCCCAGAAGCGCAATAGCCACTATGATGTGGCGCTGGAGGAACTGGAAGGAACGATTCCTGCCCTGTCCACCGTGGAGTCCGACTACGATGCCAAGGAGCTGACCGCATACTTAAACCGGTTTTTAGCGAATCTCAGCCGCGAAGACCGCTATCTGTTCCTGCGCCGCTACTGGTACGGTGACAGAATCGCAGAAATTGCCGCAAATCTGGGTATCACACCCCATACCGCCTCTGTCCGTCTTTTCCGTTTGCGTCTGAAATTACAAAACTATCTTCAGAAAGAGGGCATGATCGCATGAACCGCAAGCAAATTTGCAAGGCAATCAGCAATATTGACGATGCTTTCATCACGGAAGCCATGTCCCCGCCGGCGGTAACTGCCGATGCCCCGGAAAGGACTACGACAATGAAACACACAAGAAAGAATGCACGGCGGTTGTTCCGTCTGTGTCTGGCGGCCTGCCTGATTTTCGCACTGGCGCTCAGCGCCTACGCAATCAATTTCTTAGGCATTCGGGAAATGCTTCAGGGAACCCGTCAGGAGCTGCCGGAAGCAGCGGAGCCTTATATCCAGCAGCATACCGAAGCGGTGGTTCAGGATGGCTGGAGTGCAAGAGTCACGGAATCCCTCTGTGACGAGGCCAAAATTCTGGTGACGGTAACGGTGTCCGGCGGAGACAAGTATATCCTCGCGCCCACCGATGCCGACCCTGATACACTGGCAGTCAATATCGGCATTGAGGGAGAGCTGACCCTCGGTGAGTATGCGGCACAGCAGGGTAAGGAACTGCTTTTTGTGGGCGCGTCGCTGCAGGAAAACAGTGCTCTGGGTGGTGTCGGTTCTCAGGGTTTCCGGAACACCGCGCCCAACGAGATGGCGATTCTGATTACTTCCAACAAAACTGCCGCATTGACTGAAAACGAGGTTATCTGCCATGTTTACGCCGTGGATGCACAGTGGAACAAACAGACGCTGGATATTCCTTTCCGGCTTGAAGAAGTTCCGGCTGACAGCAGCCTTTACATTCCCGATAATGCCGCTGCTGTTCCCGGCATGACCGTTGGCACTGCAACAGTCAGTGAAACGCCGCTGGGCTATACCATCCGCTACATGGAGACCGTCACCGATGAGAAAGCCTGGAACAACATCAAAAAGGTGGAATTTGACGGCATCGTGCGTGGTGAAGGCGGCGCGGTTCTGGAAGACGACGGGAACTGGTACTTTACCGTTTCCGGCTGCACCGGTGAAGTTGGAGATACACTGACTGCCCGCTACTACGATTGGGACGATCATGAGATTGCCGTGATCACATTCTATAAGAAATGACATATTTTCAATAAAACAGGGCCTGTTGCAAAATGCAACAGGCCCTCAGTGCGTCGGGAGCTTCTGGCGAGCATGTAGGGGCGGCTATTAGCCGCCCGAAGTGTTCATGATTTTTGCGTATAGAAACAGAGGGGTTGTTTTTTTCAGAACAACACGAACATATATGAAGAAATAAAAGCGGGCGGCGGGTCGCCGCCCCTACGAATTCTATTAAAGAGAATGCGAAATGATAGATTTTTGATAGTCTGAGGGACTGTTGCAAAATGCAACAGTCCCTAAAATTATGAAATAGCTGCGTCCGCGGGCGGCGGGTCGCCGCCCCTACGGATTCTATTGGCAGGTTTCTGAAATTTGTAACGCACCCTGTTCTGCGCCGTTATGCTCTGTTTTTCTTTCTGGACGCAATGTACAGGCCGGCCAGCGCGGCGGAGCTTGCGAAGAGGACAACCGTCCACACCACAATGCCGGAGGTATCGCCGGTGGCGGGGGTCATGGCATCCTTGTGGATGTAGAACGTACCTCTGACCTCACCGTCACCAAACATGAATATGATTTCATGGGTAGCTTTACTGGAAATGCTCTTCTGCTCGAAGAAGGACTTTTCCAGCGTGACGATGGTGCTGCCTTCCTCGGCTTCGTAGTACTTATCATCGACCACCTTGCCGTCTACCTTCACCATACCATCTCGCTTGAATCTTTCACAGTCACCATTGATGGTAAAGGTCAGGGTCTTGCCGGTTTCCCAGGTGGCGGCATTGCCCTTGACGATCTTGTAATTCGTCAGGGCGGCGACCTTGGCGGCGGCCTTGGAGGTCACCATCACCTTTTCGTTGGCGGTGAGGTCCTCATAAACTTCTTTTGCTTCGATGGCATCGTCGGGTTCCACGTCTGCGGGCAGCTCGTTCAGCTTTTCAATGACATCTTCCGCATTTTTGATGGCTTCCAGCGCAGCTTTCAGCTTTGCGCTCTGGGCATCCAGTGCGGCAATATCCGTTTCGCTGTAGTTCTTGCCGTAGTTGGTTTTTGCCGCTTCAATGTCGGTAATTGCCTTTTCGACGTTTGCCCTGTCCTCCAGCTTGACGTTGGAAGCGGTGGTTTTCAGGGTGGCATTGATCTCGTCGGTATCCAGCGCATCCTTAGATGCATCGATCTGAGTCAGTAGCTGGGCGCATTTGACCTTTGCATCGTTGATGGCGGTCTGGGTATCAGTGTCCGTTGTTGCGGTGTTCAGGTCAGTTTGGAGTTTCTTGATGGCCTCTTCATCGCTGTAGTGGACATTATCAACGGTCAGGCCCTCGATGGCGGAGAGGTCGGGATTGATGGTCAGGGTTGCAGCATCGTTATCCGTGGTGTAGCACGCGGTCACATCCTCGCCTGCGGCGTTTTTGATGGTGACGGCAGCGGTAATGGTGCCGCTCTTGGTGATATTCGCGGTGCTGGGGGTCAGCTTGACGGTTGCGGTGTCACCGGATGCCAGACCTGTGACGGTGTACTTCGTCTGGTCGATTTCTTTGCCGTAGGTGATGGTCTGATTCTCAACAGACAAAGTCAGCGTAGCCTTGCCGATCTCATAGTTTCTGGTCACCACACCGGTATAGTTACCCTTTCCGGTAAAGGTAGCGGTGAGGGTGCCTGCTTTGACATTGTTTTCGTAGGCCACCGTGAAGTCCGTACCCTCCGTCAGCTTCACCTCGATTAGGGCGGGACCGGTCTCCGGGTTCGGTAAAGCAATTGTAGCGGAAGGTGTTCCGGTCTTGGCGGTGCCGTCGTAGACAAAAGGTGTCCCGAGTAGACCGATTTTGGCATTTCCGGCGGTAGCAGTGGCAAAATTGAACGGTGCAAGCTCCACGGGGATGGCTGTCTCAGCCACATTATTGAAGTTCTCGCCGAGCTGAATCCGGTAGTATACGGTGTAGTCACCGGCATTGGTAGCAGTGGGGATATCCATAGACCAGTTTCCGTTATCCAGCTTATACTCTATGCTGCCCCAATTGCTGGTGCCTCCAGAGACCAACTGCTGCGGCTTTGAATTGTAGGTCAGCGTGTTCGCCGTAGGAGCGGCGGTGATGGTGTCCGCCTTGGCAATGGTTACCTCCATGGTGCCACTGTTCAGCTTGAAATTATCGTTATCATAACCTGCATACCAAATGATTTTGTAGGTTCCTGCATCGGTAGCAGTAGGGACCGTATCGGTGTAAACAGCACCCTCTTTTTCCAGCATATACATCATCTTGTATCCTGCTGCTTTTGCTGCATCGCTAGCTTCGCCTGCAGTAATCAGTGCCTTTGGAGTGCTGTCATAGACCAGTCCGGTGATTGCCACGGGGGCGGTTTTCACGGTCTCGGCCTTGGCGATGGTGAAGCCTGCAGCACTTTTAAGCGAAGCGCTGGTGAAATTATCACCCTCTGCTATGGTGAGGTCTACGGTGTAGTTGCCTGCGCCTGTGGGTGTTTCGTTCAGAGGCTCTGTACCCTTGCAGTAGGCAATACTGATCGTGCCCATACCAGTGATCCCATCCGCGGCGGTCACCGTGACGGCCTTTGCGGTGCCGTCATAGACTGCATTCTGGGGCAGGGTGATGGTAAAATGTGACCCCGTGGGGGTGGCCTTGTTGATGGTGAACTCCTTAGTTGCCGTTGCTTCGTCAATCTGAATGGTGGCAGTTCTTGTACCGGCGTTGACATTGTCGTTATCAGCGTACTGAACGGTCAAGTCTCCGCCTTTCCAAGTTTCGGTATATGCGACGAAAGCCACGTTATGGGGCTGGCCATTATAAGTAAAGTTGCCCTCGGTGATGTTCAACGTTGCAGTTGCACTGTGGGTGCAGCCATGGGCGCAGGTTTCGGTGATGGTGTTGTCCGTATCCGTTGCTACGGAATAAATCAGGCTGTGGGCGGTGTTGTCTTTTTCACCCTCGGTGTGGCCGCAGAAGATGCAGGTTTCGGGTGCCATGCAGGTGGCGGGGGTGGTGCGCTGGTGGGTGGTGCAAATGACAGTACCGCCTTGATTGGTGAAACTAAAGTTTTCTCCCAGCGTCAGCTTATCCGCGTCGACTGTGGCTTTAGCGTTACCTTCATTCCCACTATACGGCTTATTGGTCAGTTGGCCATTGAATGTGCCGCCTTTGATGGTGCCGGGTGTATTCTCCACGGTGTAGTTAAAGGTACCTCCGCTAATCGTTCCCGCCCAGCTTTCGTAGGAATAGCTATGATTTACGACTGTTTCACTGAATGTACCACCCTCGATGGTGCCATTGTTGTAAACCATTCCGCTAAAAGTTCCACCCTTGATGGTTCCGCCGTTCTGTACTTCCCCTGTGAAAATACCACTGAAAATTGTGCCGCCGGTAATGTTCAATCTCGCTGTTGCAGTAATACCCTCAATGGTACTACCATCATAAGTAATCAGCGCGTTATTCCTGTTCTGGAAATCTGCGATGGTGCCGCCGCCGGAAATTCTACCCTTCATGTACAAAGATTTATTTAGAGTCAGGGTCACGTTCGAATTGACCACGAGGGAAATATTATCGGAATAGATAATATTTCCCTCTCTTGCATATGCCGCATTGGCCAGGACGGTGACAGTGCCGCTTCCGGCAGCCTGCGCTGCTGCAAAAGCTTCGTCCACGGTTTTATAGTAGGTAGTGGTATCGCCGCTGGTCAGGGATGCCACAAGGGCAGTCTGGCAGACAGTGCATTTGCCGTCCTCGCCACGGGTGCAATTGACGCATTCCGTGGTGTGTGTGGCATTGATGCGGCAGGTGCCAATATGTGTGCCGTTGGAATAGGTCCATGCATAATCATGGGCATTGGAATCGGCTTCGCCAAAGGTCTTGCCGCAGGCATTGCATTTTTCAGCATCAGTGCAGGTTGCAGGAGTCTTTTCGTTGTGGGGGCAATTATTACCGCACACCGTGCATACGCCATTGCCGGCAGCTTGATCAAAACTGTGGGCAGTGCCGTCGCGATAAAGCCTGAATTGCACAAATGTTCTGTCATAACCATTGGTCGCAGTCCCACGTACAGAGCCATAACCAGCACCACTCCCATTGTATGTAGTTGCACAAGAGAAGTCGCTCCAGGTCTTCGATATTGAATGGTTATACGTCACCCCGTCACACTCAAAGGAATAACTCATGCTGAAAGTAAGGCCAGAAGCATTCACTGTAAGTTTGACGGAATCCTCAACGATTGTGTATTTATGACGATGTTTTATAACACCATCTTTAGAACATCCTATGCCGCTTGTCTCAATCTTAAAGCCGTTCTCAAACGTAAATTTACGTGTCCATGTGTTTCTGTCATCTTCGATTATACCGCTATCGGTGTAGCTTGGTGAAGTATACTCAACCGCATCTGCCGACATGGGCAGCAGGCAGAGCACCAAAGCGGCCATGATGGTCAGGGTGGCCAGTTGCTTCAAAATTCCTTTCATTTTCATATGTAAGTACCTCCTTGGGTGTATTTATGATGGGGTTTCGGGCGGCGGGTCGCCGCCCCTACATTCATGGAATATGGCATGTGCAATTTCGTAGGGGCGACGATCCGTCGCCCGCTGGCGGCCATTGGCCGCCCCTACATGGGATTGCTGTTTTTCGGGCGGCGGCTCGCCGCCCCTACGTTCATGGAATATAGTATGTGCTATTTCGTAGGGGCGACGATCCGTCGCCCGCTGGCGGCCATTGGCCGCCCCTACATGGGCTTGCTGTTTTTTGGGCGGCGGGTCGCCGCCCCTACTTTAATCAATGTATAATTTATCTTCTTTCCATTTGGCGGGATTTCCCTCAATATATTTCCAAATCTCCATATAGTCCGCGTCTCCACGAACCACATGGTCATAAAACCCCTTCTGCCAAATGCTATGCCCGATTTGTCTTGAAGCATTTCCTTTCATCTGATTTATGATCGTCGAAACCGTAGGGGCGGCGACCCGCCGCCCGTCAACGTCCGTGTTAAGCTGCAGCAACAGATGTACATGGTTGGGCATAACCACATAATGGTCAACAGACACCGCAGAATAATGCCTTTCAATATTCTCTATTGCCGCTTTGACAACCTTTCCGTATTCAGACAACTGATTTTCAGAATCCCAGAAATACTTCTTTTTTCCTGTTGTACAAATCGTAACAAAATAGGCGTTAGGCGAACTGTAATCGAATTCTAGAATTCGATTTGGTTTTCGTTTCGGTAATTCCATAATGCACATTGATCGTTTCGTTCTGCGGGCGGCCATTGGCCGCCCCTACATGATGTTCCAGAATCATGCTAGCACAAATTTATTTCAGTTTGCGTTACATTTGGCACTTTCTTACATCTTAATTATAGCACCGATTTTTGCAGATGCAAGAATTATCGGGCTTTATTAACAAAAATTAAGAAATGCCCTCCACCAAGGAGGGCATCGGGGAATTTGATGTTTGGCGTTCCGTTTGGAGCGCGAAGCGCGAGCCTCCCCTGTGTAAGGGGAGGTGGTCAAAATCTTTGATTTTGAGCGGAGGGGTTGTGGGAAACGGCAATCCCCCAGTCAAAAATCAGAGATTTTTGACAGCCCCCTTTACACAAGGGGGCCTTTGGGTACGGTGCACAACTGTGAGACAAACTGAAATTTACTTATCTTTCAGGTATTCTTCCACATAGTGGGCGGCGATGGCACCGTCGGAGGCGGCGGTGATGATCTGCCGGACTGCCTTGGTTCTGACATCGCCAACAGCGTAGACACCGGGAACACTGGTCTCGGTGCTCTCCCCTGCCACGATATAACCCGCTTCGTCCAGTTCCAGCTGTCCGCGGAAGAGCTTCGTCGCCGGATCGCGGCCGATGCTGATGAACAGGCCATCCAGCTCCAGTTCGCTTTCCGCGCCGGAAATCACATCTTTTAGGGTGATGCCCGTGAGCTTTTCGCCGCTGTGGAGGGCAGAAACCGCGCTGTTCCAGTGGAATTCCACATTTTCCGCTTTTTCGAGGGGGTCGTGGTAGATCTTTGTAGCACGAAGCTGGTCGCGGCGGTGGATCAGGTGGACTTTCTTTGCAATCCTCGACAGCACCAGCGCGTCAGCCGCCGCGGAGTTTCCGCCGCCGACCACCGCCACCGTCTTGCCGCGGTAGAACATGCCATCGCAGGCGGCGCAGTAGCCCACGCCTCTGCCCACCAGTTCGGATTCACCGGGAAGACCCAGATGCTTATGCCCCGCACCCGTGGCGATGATGACCGCCTTTGCATTGAAGGTGCCTTCGTCGATCTCGACTTCTTTCACTTCGTCCAGCAGATTCACGGATTTTACCTCGGCATATTTCGTTTCCGCGCCGAATTTCTGGGCACCGCTCTGCATCTTCATGCCAAGGCTGAAGCCATCGATGCCGTCATCAAAGCCGGGATAGTTGTCGATCTGGGTGGTTTCGTTCATCTGTCCGCCCGCTGCCATGCGCTCAATGACAAGGGTTGAAAAACCGGAGCGAACCGTATAGAGGGCTGCCGCATAGCCCGCCGGGCCGCCGCCGATGACGATGACATCGTATGCCTTGTTCATAGCCTCACCCCATCATGGCGAGAATCTGGTTTTTCGGTCTTGCGCCTACCCTCTGGTTGACGATCTGGCCGTTTTTCATGACCATCAGCGTGGGGATGCTGTAGACCTTATAGCGGCTTGCCAGTTCCTCTTCTTCATCGATGTTAATCTTTACGACCTTATATTCGGGACGCTCGGCGGCAATCTCATCAATGATGGGGCCGACCATCCGGCAAGGACCGCACCAGGGTGCCCAGAAATCCAACAGGACGGGCTTTTCACTTTTCAAAACTTCCTCGTGGAAATTGTTCTTATCGATATGCATAGCAGACATTGTGTTGTCCTCCTTTATTGTTTTGTTGTAGCCTTAGTATACCCGCAATCGGGCGCAGTTTCTGTGACAATATCACATATTTGCATTTTTCTTTTTCTTGTGCTATCATGGCCGTAATCTGACTGGAAAGAAGGCATTTTAATGAAACTGGAAAACGGACGGCCTGCAGATTGCACGGGGCGGCTCCCCAAGGAAATTCGGGTTTATGACCTGCTGGATAAGCTGGGTGTGCCATTTCAGCGCATTGATCACGAGGCGGCCATGACCATGGAGGCCTGCGCAGCCATCGACGAGGTGCTGGATGCCACCATCTGCAAGAACCTGCTGCTATGCAACCGCCAGTGTACGGCATTTTATCTGCTGATGCTTCCCGGTGACAAGCCTTTTAAGACCAGTGTGCTGTCCAGGCAGATTGGCTCCTCCCGCCTGTCCTTTGCGGATGCAGCGTATATGGAGAAGTTTCTGGACATCACCCCCGGTTCCCTCAGCATTATGGGTCTCATGAACGATCACGAGCATCAGGTGCAGCTGCTGATCGATGAGGATGTGTTAAAGGGCGAATTTATCGGCTGCCATCCCTGTATCAACACCTCCAGCCTGCGGCTGAAAACCGCCGACCTGACCCAGAAGATTATCCCCGCCATGGGCCATGCGCCGACAATTGTGACTTTGCCAGTTGAAGAGGTTTAACCACAGATTATGGAAATTTCTTTTTATTGTATGGATGACGCTATTTCCATTATGAAGGAGGTGGCGGCATGGGGACGGGAACGGGGATACCGCGTCTGGCCTGACGAATGGCTGACAGCAGAAGAATTGGTTACACCCGATGCCCAGCCGGAAAATTTCTGCATTGGAATGGTTAATGGAGAAATTACCTGTGCCTTTATTCTGCAATGGGCAGATGGGAACTACTGGCCCAATGCACCAAAATACGAAGCAGCCTACCTTCATAAATTCTGTGTTCGACGCAAATTCGCCGGGATGGGTATGACAAAGCTTGTCACAGAAGCAATCCGGGCAGAATGCCGCAAGCGCGGTATCCGCTACATCCGATTGGACACCGGATTGGATGAAAAGGTAGTTAGAAAAATTTATCTGAACGCTGGCTACAAAATCGTGGATATTCTGGATTATCCCAATGGCCGGTCCATGGCTTTATACGAATTGGAGGTGTAGAAGTTGGACGTTACATTTGTGAATCCCGGTGTGGACGATATGATCGGGGGAATCATGGAGTTTCAGACGGAAGAGGAAACTCCATTTTGGTCAGAGCCTTTATATCACTTCTATCCGCAGCTTGATAAAGCTTATGCTGCAAGTCTGCCGTTTGCTGAAAGAAAGCGTTATATTGAGCACACACTGCGATCCGTTTATGCTGAATTAGAGGGTACAATCAATGAAAAAGTAGGCTTGTATACCCGTCACTGGAATGCTTGCAAGGCGCAAATCAGCGCAGCTTTGTCAGAAGCCTTTGGTGTCGATTGTGAAAAACTATTTAATGACTTGCGGTGTAATGTAAGCATGAACCCCATCAGTCCACGTTTTTTGGAAGAACATTACTACGAAACTTTTTATTTGAATAGTGAACGAGGGGCCGTTGGCATTGGAATCCACGAACTCGTTCATTTTGTCTGGTTTTATGTGTGGAATCGCCTGTTTGGGGACAGCTACGAGGAATATGAGCGGCCGTCGCTGAAATGGATTCTGAGTGAAATGGTGGTTGAATCTGTGATGAAGGATGAACGGCTCAGCTCCATCAATCCTTATTTTCCCAGAGAACACGGTGGCTGCATCTATCCCTATTTTTTCGATATGGTGGTGGAAGGCAAGCCGGTTTTGGACACATTGGATGCCATGTACAGGAGCCAAAGCATCGAGGACTTCATGCGAAATAGCTACGCCTATTGCCAGGTCCATGAAGCGGAGATTCGGGAACATATTCGAAGATCAGAGGGATAATATTCTATGGTTACAGTAATCTTTCATGCTGTCACGGAAGTTGATGACAGCCTTTTGAAATTTGCCGTGATTGCGGCACGGTATCAGAATCAATGGGTACTATGCCGCCATAAAGCGCGCAGCACATGGGAAATTCCCGGGGGCCACAGGGAAGCGGATGAACTCATTGATACAACTGCCCGCCGGGAGCTGTGGGAGGAAACAGGTGCGGTGGATGCGTCGATAGAACCCGTCTGTATTTACAATGTGCGCAAGGATGGAACGCCGTCCTACGGCATGCTGTACTTTGCGGAAATTTTCACCCTGGATTCCCTGCCGGAAGGATCGGAAATCGGAGAAATCCGCCTTTTCGAAACACTTCCAGAGAATCTGACCTATCCAGCCATTCAGCCACATCTGCACCGGTATATCCTGCGCTGGAAAAAGGCGCACAATCTGGATGGAGTTGTGATGGGTAAATGCGGATTTTACTGTGGGGGCTGTCCTACTTACTTAAAAGGAAGCTGCGCCGGCTGCACCGATGCCCACCGGGCTGGTGATTGCTTTACCCGGGATTGTGTGCTGCGGCGGGGCATTCCGGTCTGTACCATGTGCAAAGAGTTTCCCTGTGATACGATTCTGGAAAAAGACCGCTGCACCGTTCTGGATAAGGAGTGGCTTCGGTGGAAAAAAAGATCATGACATAACCGCTTCCTGACTCAAAATCAGGAAGCGGTTTGATGTGATTGGAAAATTTGCATTTATCATACTGGCGCGGTAGCGCCCGTGCCTCCCCCTTCGGGGGAGGTGGCTGAGCATTGCAAAGCCGGAGAGGGTACAAAATGCCCTCTCAGTCAAAAATCAAAGATTTTTGCCAGCTCTCCCATAGGGAGAGCCAAGGGTGCAACAAACATCAATTTATCAGGCTGTCGAGATAACGGCAGGCGGCCATGGCTGCGACTGCGCCGTCACCGGCTGCAGTGGTCACCTGACGGATGGCCTTGCTGCGGCAGTCGCCGGCAACGTAAATGCCGGGAGTTTTTGTGGCGCAGTCTTCACCGGAGGCAAAGTAACCCCAGTCGTTCAAATCTGCCAGCGATGCAAAAGCATCGTTTTCCGGTGCCAGACCAACAGCCAAAAATGCGCCATCCAGCTTCAGCACCTGCTCGTCGCCATTTTCGCTGCGAATACGCAGACCGGTCAAGGTGCCGTTTTCGGACAGATACTCTGTGACAACAGTTTTGAAGCATACTTCCACATTATCCTTGGCGGTCAGTGCATCGGCAAGTTTCTTCTCACCTGTGAAAAAGGGCAGATTCTGCACCACCGTGACCTTGCGGCAAACTTCACTGAGCAGCAGTGCTTCCTGCAAGGCAGAATTGCCGCCACCGATCATGGCCACGTCCAATCCTGCATAGAAAGCACCGTCGCAGACCGCGCAGAAAGAAAGACCGTTACCCACCAGTTCTTCCTCATGGGGCAAGCCCAGCATCCGGTGTTTGACACCGACCGCCAGAATGACCGTTTTTCCCTCAAAGCAGCTGCCCTCTTCGGTGTAAACTTTCTTTGTGTCACCGTTTTCAACCCGGATAACTGTTTCCAGTTCCACATCCGCGCCCAGATTCATGGCCTGCTCGGTCAGCTTGTCAGCAAATTCCGCACCGCTGATGGAAATGGTGCCTGGAATATTTTCCACCTTGGGAGAATAGGCGATCTGACCGCCGAAGCCATTTTTTTCAATGATAAGGACGGTTTTTCCGGCACGCAGGCCGTAAACAGCGGAAGTCAGACCCGCAGGTCCGCCACCGACGATGATGATATCATGCATGATGCTCCTTCTTTCGTATGTAAGGTAAATTGCTGTTTGTTGCACCCTTGGCTCTCCCTATGGGAGAGCTGGCAAAAATCTTTGATTTTTGACTGAGAGGGCATTTTGTACCCTCTCCGGCTTCGCAATGCTCAGCCACCTCCCCCTTCGGGGGAGGCACGGGCGCTACCGCGCCAGTATGATAAACTGAAAATTGAATAACAGTCAACGAGCCGGGCTTACGCCCGGCTCTATTTGGTTTTTACAGGGATGCCAGATACTTCTTGATCTCAGGAACGCTGTAGTAATTGACATGTTTCTCACCGCTCTCGATGACGAGGGTGGGGGCACCCTTGATACCGTAAGCACGGCACAGATCAACATTCTCCTCTGCGATCAGTTTCTCATAGGCGATACCTGCCTTGTTCAGCAGATTTTCCGCAACGCGGCAGTTGGGGCAGGTCACGCGGGAGAACAGCATTGCCTTGCCGCCTGCAACCGCTGCTGTGGGTTCAACCTCGATCTGAACGGGTTCTGCCACAGGCCTTACAGTGCCTTTGAGCACAGAATTGCCAATGTTATACACCTTACGATCCTTGAATTCCTGGCTCTTACCGTCATTCCAGTTCTGGACAGGACGGTAATAACCGGTGATACGGCTGTAGACTTCCGTCTTCTTGCCGCAGATGGGGCAGGTGTACTGCTCACCGGTGATGTAACCGTGGTCTGCACAGACGGAATAAGTGGGGCTCATGGTGTAGTAGGGCAGCTTGTGGTTCTCTGCGATCTTGCGAACCAGTGCAGCAGCAGCCTTCCAGTCAGGCAGCTTCTCGCCGAGGAAGGCGTGGAAGACAGTACCAGAGGTATAACGGGTCTGCAGCTCATCCTGAATTTCCAGAGCAGAGAAAATGTCCTCAGTGTAGCCCACGGGCAAATGGGAGGAATTGGTATAGTAGGGGGTGCCGTTCTCGTTGGCAGTGATGATGTCGGGATACTGGCTCTTGTCGTGCTTTGCAAAACGGTAGGTGGTGGACTCGGCAGGCGTGGCTTCCAGATTGTACAGGTCGCCGTACATCTCCTGATAGTCGGAAAGGCGCTCACGCATATGATCCAGAACTTCCTTGGCAAATTCCTGAACCCGTTTGTCGGTCAGGTCAGCCTTCAGCCATGCAGCGTTCAGACCCACTTCGTTCATACCGATCAGGCCAATGGTGGAGAAGTGGTTGGAGAACGTGCCCAAATAACGCTTGGTGTAAGGATACAGGCCGTTTTCCAGCAACTGGGTGATGACAGTACGCTTGGTCTTCAGGGATCTCGCGGAAATGTCCATCAGCTTGTCAAGTCTTGCATAGAAGTCAGCTTCGTCCTTGGCAAGGTATGCAATGCGGGGCAGGTTGATGGTCACAACGCCGATGGAGCCGGTGGACTCGCCGGAGCCGAAGAAGCCGCCGGACTTCTTGCGCAGCTCGCGAAGATCCAGACGCAGACGGCAGCACATGGAGCGCACGTCGGAGGGTTCCATATCGGAGTTGATGTAGTTTGAGAAATAGGGAGTGCCGTACTTGGCAGTCATTTCAAACAGCAGCTTGTTGTTCTCCGTCTCGCTCCAGTCGAAATCGCGGGTGATGGAATAAGTGGGAATGGGATACTGGAAACCGCGGCCATTGGCATCGCCTTCGATCATGATCTCGATGAAGGCCTTGTTGACCATGTCCATTTCCTTCTGGCAGTCACCATAGGTAAAGTCCAGCTCCTTGCCGCCGACAATGGCCTGCTGGTACTTGAGGTCAGGGGGGCAGACCCAGTCAAGGGTGATATTGGAGAAGGGTGCCTGAGTGCCCCAGCGGGAGGGTGTGTTGACACCGTAGATGAAGGACTGGATGCACTGCTTGACTTCCTTCTGGCTCAGGTTATCCACCTTGACAAAGGGAGCAAGGTAGGTATCGAAGGAGGAGAACGCCTGTGCGCCCGCCCACTCGTTCTGCATAATGCCGAGGAAGTTGACCATCTGGCTGCAGAGGGTGGAGAGGTGCTTTGCGGGAGCGGAAGTGATCTTGCCGGGGACACCGCCGAGGCCTTCCTGAATCAGCTGCTTCAAGCTCCAGCCCGCACAGTAGCCGGTGAGCATGGAAAGGTCATGCAGATGAATCGCTGCACTGCGGTGTGCCTCTGCGATCTCTTCATCATAAATCTCAGTCAGCCAGTAGTTGGCGGTGATGGCACCGGAGTTGGACAGGATCAGGCCGCCGACGGAATAAGTGACGGTGGAGTTTTCCTTGACGCGCCAGTCGTTGATCTGCAGGTAGTTATCCACCAGATCCTTATAATTAAGCAGGGCGGAACCCACATTGCGGATCTTCTCACGCTGCTTGCGGTACAGGATGTAGGCCTTGGCAACATCAGCGTAGCCGGCATCGGACAGAACCTTTTCCACGCTGTCCTGAATGTCTTCCACAGCAATCATACTGTCCTTGATCTTGCTTTCAAAATCGGCACTGACCTGCAGTGCCAGCATATTGATCACACTGGGATGATAGTTCTTATTAAGTGCTTCAAAAGCTTTAATGATCGCGGCGCTGATCTTGGAAATCTCAAATTCTACGATAACGCCGTCACGTTTTAACACACGATACATACCATTTTCCTCCTTACAAATATAAATACAGGCACAAGCGAACATAGCCTGCAGTTCGCGACAGTGCCTGTATTATATCTCAATTTTTGGCGTAAGTCAATATATTGTGTGGATATTATTTTCTTTACCACAATATATTGTGTTATGTTATCCTCTTATGGCAGAATGTATTGAAAACCCGCGCAAAATAGCGGCAAATTCCGACAATTGCTCATCACTTGGGCTGGAAAAACCTGCAAAAAGCACCGTATCACGGTCCACAAAGGGCTGGACGAACCAGCGCTTTATTTTTTTGCCGTCCGCAAGGGAGGATACCCACTGCCCCATCTGCGCAATCGCTTCACTGTCGTGCAGCTGCGCCGCCACGGTGGTGCGCAGTTCGTAATCCACATGCTCCTGCACCAGATAGCGGATGCTCTGCTCAATGCTTTCCAGCTTCACCGCAGCGCCGGCTGTCTGCCCATAGCGTTCAGGCGCATTTTTAATGTCCATAGCCACATAATCCAGCAGGTTTCTCTCCACCAGCTCTTGCAGGATTTCAGGACGGCTGCCGTTGGTATCCAGCTTGGTCAAAAATCCCAGTTCCTTAATTTTTTCCAGAAGCTGCACAAGGCCTGCCTGCAGGGTCGGTTCTCCACCGCTGATGCAGACTGCATCCAGCAGCCCCTTTCGTTTGGACAGGAAGCTCAGAAACTCCTGCTCGTCCATGGCCACTTCCACAACATCGCCCAGAAGCTCTCCGTTATGGCAGAAGGGACAGCGAAAATTGCAGCCGCTTAGAAAAACCGTGCAGGCGATCTTACCCGGGTAATCCAGCAGCGTCATTTTCTGTAAACCGGAAATTCTCATAGTGCCCTCCTGTCAGTGCAAGTCTCCCTGATTATACCACATGTATTCTTTTTCGCAAGCGGCAAAACCCACAAATTGCGGAGTATACACTTGTGCAAAAATCTCTCCTTATTCGAAAGGTTTGACAATTATCCGTTCATTTGTTACTATAAGCATAAGAAAAGGCAAAGGAAATGCTTATGGCAAACGTTATTGAAATTACAGACTTTACGACACCGGAGCTGGATGTTTATGCCCGGTTGACAGAAGCACAGCTTTTAAACCGGGAAGAGCCTGCCAAGGGGCTGTTTATTGCGGAAAGCCCCAAGGTCATCGAGCGGGCGCTGGACGCAGGCTGCCAGCCGGTATCGCTGCTGATGGAGCGCAGGCACATCGATTCCCAGGCAAAAGCTGTCATCGCACGATGCGGTGATATTCCGGTCTATACATCGGATCTTGATATTCTGACAAAGCTCACGGGCTTTCAGCTGACCCGTGGTGTGCTGTGCGCCATGCGCCGTCCCGCACTCAAAAGTGTGGAAGAAACGCTTCAGGACAGTAAACGGATCGTGATTCTTGAAAATGTGATGAATCCCACCAATGTGGGGGCGATTTTCCGCTCCGCTGCCGCACTTGGCATGGATGCGGTGCTGCTGACCCCCGGCTGCAGCAATCCCCTGTACCGCCGTGCTGCCCGGGTCAGCATGGGTACTGTTTTTCAGATTCCATGGACTTTTATTGGCAGCAGTATGGCCGACTGGCCGGAAGACGGTATACAAAAGCTGCGCTCGCTGGGCTTTAAAACTGCCGCCATGGCATTGCGCGATGACAGTGTGTCCATCGATGATCCCAAGCTGCTGGCAGAAGAAAAGCTGGCCATCATCCTCGGTTCCGAGGGCGACGGCCTGACAAATGACACCATTGCCGACTGTGATTACACCGTGCGGATCCCCATGTATCACGATGTGGATTCTCTGAACGTTGCCGCTGCCAGCGCTGTGGCTTTCTGGCAGCTTCGCAACCGGACATAACGAGGTAGCCGATATGGACAGACGAAAATGGCTTGCTGCATTCCTTGCCATGGTCATGATGCTCGGCATGGCAGGAACGGTTTCCGCATCAGAAAACCGGGATACCGATGACTGTATTCAGCAGCTTATGAATTACTACTATCATCATGGCGATGCAGCCGCAACGGATATTGCGTGCCTTCTCTATGAGCTGGAGCAGATCGATCCTGAAAAAGCACAGGTCTGGGCATCCATCATGGATTACTGGCATTATGCCAATACAGATATGACCCTTTATCAAGGCGTTCTGCCCGATGGTCTTCCGCAGGACAATTCCCTGTGCATTGTAGTAATGGGGTATGCGCTATCTTCCGACGGTTCCATGCGGTCCGAATTGATCGGACGGCTGGAAACCGCCCTTGCATCGGCCGAAAAATATCCCAACGCCTATGTTGTCTGTACCGGCGGCGGCACCGCAAAAAATGACAAGACTGTCACGGAGGCCGGACAGATGGCCGGATGGTTGATCCGCAAAGGAATCGACCAGAGGCGGGTCATTATTGAAGATCAGGCAATGAGCACTGTTGGCAACGCTATCAACACATTCAAAATTCTGGAAAGTGACCTTCCACATGTCACACATCTGGCACTGGTGACCAGTGATTACCACCTGGCACGTTCCTGCCTGCTTTTCTACGCCCAGACACTTTTTACCTGCGATAATGCAGTTCCCGCGCTGTGTGTCGCTGCCAATGCCGCATACAAAACCGGCCGCTCCGGTCCGGAAAGTCTTGAAAGTCAGGCAAGTGACCTGTCGCAGCTGAGCAAAATTCCCATCAACGGCATGCCGAAACCGAAACTGTCCAAGCTCGAGCGCATTACGGTGCTGGGCAATGAACCATCTATTGCCGGATCGGAGCTGGAGCTTCAGGTCATTGCGCATTACAACACAGGGCTTTACCGGGATGTAACCAGCCGCGCCAAATATGCCGGCATTGACCTTGCCGCTGCAGGGGCGCAGAATGTGACTGTCACATATGAAGAAGGCGGTATTGCTGTTTCTTCCACCGTCCAGATTGAATTGCTGGCACCGGAAACGGAAGCACCCACACAACCGCCTACAGAAGCACCTACAGAACCGCCCACGGAAGCACCGGTGGAGTCTGAAACAGAGTCTCCCACCGTGGCTGCTGCCACAGAACCCACTCCGGTGGAAGAACCTGACAAACTGTGGATCTATCCTGCCGCGATCCTCGTGCTGCTGTTGATTGCAGAATTCTTCATCATCAAGCGGCTGATCAAAATCAGGAAACTGCGCAAGGCCGCCAAAGCCGCAGCGCAGGAGGAAGCTGACCTGCCTGACGATAACTCCCCACTGGAATATATCTGAGTGCAACAGCACCGGAGGATTTCAAACTGAACCAGTTTACCGTTTACAAGGTTTGTATTTTTTCGGTTTTCTGCTATAATGGGAACGTCCCGAAAGGCTGTGCCTTTCGGGACATTTTGCACGATGCGTCGTATTCAAATTTCAGTTTGTCGCTCTGCTTCGATTTTGAATGTAGGGGCGGCTATCAGCCGCCCGCTGCTACGAATTTGCATTGGTTTTCGGCGAATTCGCAACATTGTGCCGCTCAAAAAATATGTCATTGCGAGGAGCGCGAAGCGCGACGTGGCAATCTCCTACTTCCATGCATCGATAAGCAGTGCAGAAACAAGCATCGTACCGGGAGATTCCCACGTCAGCCATTCTGGCCTCCTCGGAATGACAGTGGTTTTCGCTGGTTTCCGCACCGATTTTGCTGCTACCAACTGCCAAATTACCATGTCATTGCGAGGAGCGAAGCGACGTGGCAATCTCCTGCTTCTATGTATCGATAAGCAGTGCAGAAACAAGCATCGTACCGGGAGATTCCCACGTCGGCCTTTCTGGCCTCCTCGGAATGACAGTGCTAGTCGGTTGCTGTCAGCATCTGTTCCGGCAGGCTGCGATTCGTTATGTTGCGGGAGGGTCAAGACCCTCCCCTACAAAGCATCTGAACGATAAACATCAATTTGAAGCGGTGTTGGTTTTCATCGCTTCCACAGCAGACTGAATATGGGGATCTTCCTCGGGGGCGAGCGTTCCGGCATAGATCTTAAATGCAGTTTCCTCGTCCAATTCTATCAGGATCTCCGGTGTGATGCCCACATCTGCGAGGCTGACACCATTTGGTGTGGTGTATTTGCCGATGGAAAGACCTACCGCGCTGCCGTCATCAAGTTCAAAGGAGCTCTGGAAATAGCCCTTTCCGGTGGTCTTCTCACCGATGATAACGGCGGCATCATATTCATCCAGCGCGGCTGCAAAGAATTCTGCAGCGGAATAGGAAGCGCCATCGACCAGCACTGCCATGGGAATATCCAGATACCTTGCATCGGATTCATCCACCTCCACCTTGCCCTTATAATCCTCGCTGCGGAACAGCGGGCCTTCGGGCAGCAGGTAATCCAGCAGCTTTACCAGCTCGTGCTTATAGCCGCCCGGATTACCGCGTACGTCAAAAATCAGCGCCGTTGCGCCCTGATCCAGCAGCTTTTCAATAGAGGCAATGGTTTCATCCGCGCAGCGGTCATCAAAATTGTAAATGGTGATCAGTCCCATGCCGCCATTGAGCAGCTGTGCTTCGGTGACCGGCACTTTTACAGTTTTGCGCGTGACGGACAGTTCCAGTGTTTGCGTGCCGCGACGGATCGTGAGTGCCACCTGTGTACCCTCTTTGCCGCGTACCAGATCCCGGGCATCCGTGGTGGTCATACCTTCGGTGGACTGCCCTTCAATACCCACGATCACATCGCCTGCCAGTATTCCCGCTTCCTCCGCAGAGCCGCCCGCATCGACCTTAATGACCTCAAAGCCAGACCCATCCTCTGCCAGGGTGATGGTGATGCCCACGCCCACATAGGCATTTTGCATCTGCTCCAGATAGGCCTGATAGTCCTTCGCTGTCATATAGTAGCTCCATTTATCACCAAGGGAATTTACCATTGCAGCGGCTGCGGCATCTTCCATGGCGGTGCGGTCGGATTCCCCAATGAAATAGGTTTCGATCAGTTCCTCCAGTGCATCCAGCTTGTCATATTCCTCTGCCGGCCGGCCGCCGAATGCAGCCATGGTAAGAAAGGAAGCCAGTGCCGCCACCAGCACATAGGAAATCAGTTTATGCGCAAATTTCATAAAAACACCTCGGTAGAAATGTGTCCCACAGTCCGGCTCGACTGTGGGATCACACGTTAGTACAGATTCACATAGTTTGCAGGGTTGACATAAGTTCCGTTATAGGAGATACCGAAATGCAGGTGGTTGCCGGTGGAAATACCGGTGCTGCCCACATAGCCGATCACCTGTCCGGCAGAAACCGCCTGTCCTTTGCTGACCACATAGCGGGTCATATGCATATAGATGGACGAGAAACCGTCACCATGGTTGATGGAAACATAGAAGCCTGCCGATTTGCTGGAGGTCGCAGCGGTGACGATACCGGTGCGGGATGCATAGATCGGTGTGCCCTCCGGCGCGGACAGATCCACGCCCTGATGGTTGGTGGAGGCACCGGCTGTGGGTGCATCCCGGTTGCCGAAGGGGCTGCTGACCTTGGTATAGGAACAGGGCCGGAGCCATGTACTGGAGCCAACAACGGTGCTGCTTCCGCCGCTGGAGGAAGTTGTGCCGCCGGAAGAACCGGCCTGCGTTGCAGGAGGCACCGTCACATAGGTGGACATATACTGGATATATTCCTGACGCTTTGCTTCGTTATATTCTTTCTCTTTCTGGGCGATTTCTTTCAGGAAATCTTCTTCCTGCTGTTCCATCTCCGCATAGAGGTCTTCCAGTTCGTAGCCCTTTTCCACCAGTTCCACCAGCAGGGCATCGGCCTCGGCGCGCTTTTCGTCCAGAACTGCCTGCGCTGCATCCAGTTCATCCTTGACACTTTCCAGTTCCCGCTTTTCTGCTTCCAGCACATTCCGGGCAGCTACTACTTCAGCAGCTGCTGCGTCCATTTCCTCCAGACGCTTACGGTCAGCCGCAGCGATCTCTTCGATCATGCTCAGGCGATCCAGCAGGTCAGAAAAGTCACTGGCCTTGAAAAGAACCGACCAATAGGTGATCTCGCCGTCCTCTTCCATAGCACGAATGCGTTCTTTATTCTTTTCGCTCAGCGCAGTCAAATGCGCCTGCGCCACATCCAGCTCATCCTGCTTGTCCGCAATCAGAAGCGCATAGGCAGAAAGCTGCTGGTTGATATTCTCGATCTGTTCATACATGAGGAAAATTTCCTGATCGATGGCATCCTTCTGGTTGACCATATTGGCGATCTCATCTTCATTTTCCTCTGTCTGCTTCTGGACATCCTTCATCTGACTTTCCAGTTCTTTTTTATCTTCCTTCAGCTGTGCGATCTGCTTTTTGATCTCACTGGAGGATGCTGCGCTGACTCTTGTGGGAATCAGGCTCAGAATCAGGCTCAGCAGCATGATCGCCGCCATAACACCTGCCAGAACAGAAACCAAGCGTTTACGATTTTTCATAATTTGTTCCTCAAAGGGCTCAGATGTAATTCATCGGGTTGACGTATGTTCCGTTATAGGAAATGCCGAAATGCAGGTGCGGGCCGGTGGAGCCACCGGTGCTGCCCACATAGCCGATCACCTGTCCGGCATTGACATAGGTGCCGGGGCTGACGATATAGTGGGTCATGTGCATGTAAATGGATGCGAAGCCGTCACCATGATTGATGGATACATAGTAACCTGCGCCGCCCTCCTGATAAGCAGTCCGGGTCACCTTGCCTGCCTTTGCCGCGTAAATAGGCGTACCTTGAGGTGCGGACATATCCACGCCCTCATGCATCAGCCATTTCTTTTTGATAGGATGCAGACGCATACCAAAGGCGCTGGTCAGCGTATAGGACTTCAGAGGCTTGATCCAGCCGGAGGAGGACGGTGCCTGTGTGCTGGGGGTGGTATCAGTGCCGGAGGGCTTTGTGGTAGGCACATAGGTTGCCAGCCATTCCTTGTATTCGGCCGCCTTCAGATCCTTTTCCGCCTGCGCAATCTCCTTCATCAGGTCACTTTGCAGATCCTCAGATTCTTCGATCATGGCCTCATATTCTTCGCCCTTGGCGATCAGCTCCGTCAGAAGCTGGTCTGCCTCAGCACGCTTTTGCTCCAGCGAAAGCTCAGCAGTGCTCAGCTCTGCTCTGACCGATTCCAGATCGGCCTTTTCCCGCACAAGCTCTGCCTGAACGGTGGAAACCTGCTGGGCAACTTCACTGATCTCTTTCAGGCGGCGCTGATCGGCTGCGTTGATCTCCTGCACCATGCTGATGCGGTCGAGAAGATCGGAAAAGTTATTGGCTTTGAAGATGACGAACCAGTAGGAAAGCTCGCCTTCCTCTTCCATAGCCCGCAGGCGCTCCTTGTTCTTTTCATTCAGCTCATCAAGACGGGTCTGGGCATTATCCAGCTCATCCTGCTTGTCTGCAATCAGCAGTGCATAGGTTGCTACCTGATAATTGATGTTATCTACCTGCTGGTGCAGCAGCTGAATTTCCTGATCGATGGCATTTTTGCGGGCAACAATACCTTCAATTTCATTGTCATTTTCCTTTAGTTGACTTTTGACTTCTTTGAGTTTTGCATCGATCTCTTTTTTCTCTTCTTTCAGCGCAGAAATCTGCTTGCGGATCTCACTGGAAGATGCTGCGCCGACTTTTGTTGGGATCAAGCTCAAAATCAGGCTCAGCAGCATAACCGCTGCCATAACGCCTGCCATCGCCGGTACCCAGCTTTTGCGATTTTTCATGAATTTTGCTCCAAAAATAAGGGTTAAACGTCCATAAACTTGCGGATTGCAGTCCAGGAACCGACCACACCGACAAACATGCCGGTTGCGGCAAAGGTGATGATCATGGGGATCAGCAAGGCTTCAAAGGGGACGAACTTAAACAACTGCAGTGCATCCACTTCGCCGATCTTGACGACCATAGCGTCATACATGACCCATTCCAGGCCAAAGGCCATGGCTGCGCCCAGCATGCCCAGCGTGAAGCCTTCCACGATAAAGGGCAGGCGGATGAAGCCGTTGGTAGCGCCGACCATCTTCATGATGCCGATCTCGTCCTTACGGTCATACATGGCCAGCTTGACGGTGTTGGAAATGATGAGCAGGGAAACTGCCAGCAGCACAGCAATGATGCCGAGGGAAACGATATGCAGCACATCCTGAATGGTGGAAAAGCCTTCGGCCAGTTCGTATTCCGCAATGGTCTTGACCACGCCGGGGATATCCTTGATCTCCTCATCCGTTTCCTTGATCAGGCGGTTGTCCTCCAGCACGATGCGGAAGCGGTGCCGCAGGTCGGTCGCATCCAGACCGCTGAAGGATTCCTCCTCATCCTGATGATCCTCAATGAAGGATTCCAGTGCCTGCTCGCGGGGAATAAAGTCCGCCTGCAGAACATTGTCGATCATATTGATCTTGGTACCAACACTTTTGGCATCGGCATCGGACAGTGTTTCGTCCACATAGGCCAGAATCTCGTTGGTCTGATTGAGTTCCTCAACCATGATATTCACATTGTAAACAAGGATGGAGAAGCTTCCCACGATCAGCAGACAGGCCACCGTTACGCAGACAGCGGCAAAGGACATAAAGCCGTGGGTAAAAATACCTTTAATGCCCTCTTTCAGTAAGTAACCCAGATTTGTAAATTTCATAGCTGATACCCTTCCATTCCGTCGCTGACGATCAGGCCATCGTTGATGACGATGGTGCGCTTGTTGAAGCGCTCGACCAGCTCTTTTGCATGGGTGACCACCAGCATGGTGGTGCCCAGATTGTTGATCTCCTGCAGCAGACTCATAATTTCAAAGGACATCTGGGGATCCAGGTTACCGGTAGGCTCGTCGGCAATGATCGTAGAGGGGTTGTTGATCAGGGCGCGGGCAATCGCAAGTCTCTGCTGCTCACCGCCGGACAGCTCACCGGGATGGCGGTGCTCCTTGGAGCTTAAACCCACCAGATCCAGCACATAGGGAACACGCTCGCGGATTTCCCGTTCCCGTGCACCGACCACACGCATGGCAAATGCCACATTATCATAAACCGTCATTTTGGAAATCAGGCGGAAGTCCTGAAACACAACGCCGACCGTACGGCGCAGGTAGGGAATTTCACGCTTGCGGATACGTTCCAACGAATAGCCGTTCACATGAACCGTGCCGGAAGTGGGCTTCAGCTCACCGGTGATCAGTTTAATAATGGTGGACTTGCCGGAGCCGGAAGGACCCACCAGAAAACAAAATTCTCCATCCTCGATCTGCATATTGACGCCCTTAAGCGCATCATTGCCTTCGCGGTAGGATTTTACAACATCTGTAAATTCTATCATAAGCACCTATCTCCAGTCATAGTGTAACCAAATTGTAACATATTGCAGGTTCAAAGTCAATGCAATTCCTGCATTCGTCAAAAAAACTTAATAAAATGTATCTGTCTCCGGGGCGTTTTCTTCCAGATTCATCCAAAAAGGGCAAAATTGTGGAGCCGCAGCAAGTGCGGCTCCACAAAAAATCTCTCAGCGGGTCTCTCTGGAGGACAGATACTTGCGCACCATCAGCGCCACCTTGAAGACGATGGCATGGTCGAACTGACGCAGATCCAGGCCGGTCAGCTTCTTGATCTTCTCAAGGCGGTACACCAGCGTATTGCGGTGGACGAACAGCTTACGGGAGGTCTCGGACACGTTCAGATTGTTCTCAAAGAACTTGTTGATGGTAAACAGGGTTTCCTGATCCAGAGAATCAATAGAGTTCTTCTTGAAAACTTCACCAAGGAAGATCTCGCACAGCGTGGTGGGCAGCTGGTAGATCAGGCGGCCGATGCCCAGCTTTTCATAGTTGATGATGCTCTTCTCGGTGTCAAAAACCTTACCCACATCAATGGCGGTCTGTGCTTCCTTATAGGAATCGGCCAGTTCACGCAGATGGTCGGAAATGGTGCCGATACCGATGACGGTCTTGATGCTCAGCTCGGTCTTCAGGGTATCCTCGATGGAAGCTGCAACCTTTTCCAGATCCTCACAGGTGGTAGTACCACTGATCTGCTTGATCACAGCAATATCAGTCTCGTTGATGCTCAGGACAAAATCCTGCAGCTTATCGGGGAACATGCCTGCCAGCACATCCACGGTAGCCACATCACTATGGCCTACCTGACGGATCAGGAACACAGCGCGGGGCGCATCGGTTGCAAAATGCAGTTCCTTGGCGCGGATATAGATATCACCGGGCAGGATGTTGTCCATGATGATATTCTTGACAAAGGTGCCGCGGTCATGCTTCTCTTCATAGAAAGTCTTGGCATCGTTCAGGGCGATGTAAGCCATGAGGCAGTAATTGCGAGCCAGCTCATCGTCGCCGCTGCAAAAAACAGCATACTCAAAATAGTTGGAATTGCCGACAATGGCTTTAAACGTCTTCTGGCCGAAGGTCAGCAGATTTTCGGAATTGCCCAGCTTCAGTGCAACGTCGTTCCAACGCTCACCGAGCAGGGACACATCCGTGCAGGAAACCACGCAGCCATCGGTGTCGATCACACCGAAAGTACGGTCGGAAATATCTTTTAATTGAACAATGACGCTCTGAAAAACACTGTTGGACATCGCTTCGTCCTCCTTAGTAATTTGCATAAATGCGCATTTCACAAAATAACACCATCATTATACACAGCTTTTGCACATTTTGCAAGTACCTTTTGACGTTTTATTGCAAAATCTCTTGTCTTTTTTATGTAATATCACGGTTATTGTCCGGTTTTGTCAAAAGCAAAACCCTTTCAATTTTGCCGAATCCGACAAATATACCAAAATCAGCCCTCAAGCTGTCCAATTTCCGCCTCTGTCAGCTCCCGAACCATACCGCGGGGCAGATTTGCCAGTTTCAGAAAAGCCTCCTGCCGCCGCTCCAGATACAGCACAGTCATATTCCGCGATGCCATCATGCGCCGCACCTGATGGTATTTTCCCTCGCAGACGGTCACAAGGCTCTCCCCTGCCCCCAGCGGTTCCAGCTTCGCAGGAAGGCACTTTGTTCCGTCGCGAAGTGTTAATCCGGCTGCAAAGGCATCCACATCCTCCTGTGTTGCCTGACCCTCATGGCGGGCATAGTAGACCTTCGGCACTTCCTTTTTAGGGCTGATCAGCCGGTGGAGCAGATCGCCGTCATTGGTAAACAGCAAAAGGCCTTCCGTAGCTTTATCCAGCCGTCCCACAGGTTTTAAGTCCAGATGCCGGTACCGGTCAGGGATCAACTCCATAACCGTACGGTCTGCGGCATCTTCCGTTGCAGTGACGAAGCCGGCCGGTTTATTGAGCATCAGCACCATGCGCCGCCTGCCGCCGAGAACCTCTCCATCCAGCATGATAACATGCACATCAGGATCGATTTTTCGGCTATTATCCCGTTCCGGTTTTCCATCCACTGTGACGCGGCCTGCTTTCAAAATCACTTTTACCTGGCTGCGGGTTCCCACGCCGCTGTCACACAGGAATTTGTCCAGTCTTTCCATAGTTCCTCCGTTCTACCCCCGTGTTTGTCCGCATAGTCTGCTAATGCGAATCTGTAACTGGAGGGATCCATCATGATGGTGATGACCGCAAAGGTCGATCTTAAAAAAATCGCACTGATTCTTGGTGTGATAGCCGCTGTGATCGTTGGGCTGATCCTGCTCGTCGGCGGCAATGATACCCAGACTACGTCTGCCGAACCGGTATCCAACAATGATGCGCGTGTCAAATTCCTGACAAGTTTCGGCTGGGAAGTTGCCTCCTCCCCGGAAGAATCGGGGCAGGTGCGAATTCCCGAAGAAATGAGCGAGGTTTTCGACCGCTACAACAAGCTGCAAAAAACACAGGGCTATGACCTGAGCACTTGCGCGGGTAAAAATGTGATGCGCTATGTTTACAAGGTCAAAAATTATCCGGGTGCCACGGAGCCGGTGTATGCCACGGTGCTGGTGTATAAAAACCAGATCATCGGCGGTGATATTACGGACACCTCCGCCGGCGGTAAGGTGCAGGGTTTCAAGATGAACAAGGGCAATCCCACCGCCACTACCCCTGCCGCAACCACCCCTGTCACAACTGCACCTGCATCCACATAATCAAATTTCAGTTTGTCGCTCTCTTTCGATTTTGAATGTAGGGGCGGCGACCCGCCGCCCGTGCGGTAGAATTTAACGTATTTGCATTGGTTTTCGGCGAAATCGTAACATTTTACTGCGCGGGCGACCAATGGTCGCCCCTACGTTATCCACCCTACAGGGTACGACAAACATCAATTTGCTCTATTTTTTAGTTTAGCACAAAAACAAATTCTTGACAACCATCCGGCTTCATGCTATTTTGTAGATAAGTTCATAGGAGTTCTTCAGGGCGGGGTGCAAATCCCCACCGGCGGTGACAGTCCGCGAGCGCACAGGCGCAGAACCGGTGAGATTCCGGTACCGACAGTATAGTCTGGATGAAAGAAGGACAGCGGATCATTGTATTTTATTTGCGCCCTGAGTGTATACTCCGGGCGTATTTTGTTTGAAGAGGTGGTTCATATGAACGGACTGTGGACACAAATTGTAGAAAACCTGAGCTTTATCATCGGCTGCATTGCCATTGTTGCAGGACTTTCTTTGCTTGCAAAACTGGCAGAGAGAATGATCCCCGATATGCGCAAGGTCAGTAAAGCACGCTACATCAGCATCGTGGGTATCTGCGCTGCCATTGCAACTGTGCTGCATATGCTGGATTTTCCACTGCTGTTTCTGGCTCCTGATTTTTACAAAGTCGATTTTTCCGAGCTGCCGGTGCTGCTTTGCGGCTTTTATTTGGGGCCTTCTGCCAGCATTGCCTGCGAAGGCATCAAGATCGTGCTAAAGCTATTGTTCAAAAGCACCTCCACTGCTTTCGTGGGTGATTTTGCAAACTTTGCCGTGGGCTGTTCCCTTGTCCTGCCTGCCACCATCATCTACCACGCCCACAAGAGCAAGCACAGCGCCGTTCTGGGACTGATTATCGGCTGCCTGTGCATGACAGTTTTCGGAAGTGCCTTCAACGCCATTTACCTGCTGCCCAAATTCGCCCAGCTTTACAACATTCCGCTGGAAGCCATCATCGGTATGGGCGCAGACATCAACGGAAGGATCAACAGTGTAACCAGCCTGGTGCTGATCTGCGTTGCACCCCTGAATCTGCTGAAAAGCTCGGTAGTATCGGTTCTGACACTGCTGCTGTACAAGCGTGTGGCACGTCCGCTTTTTGGAAAGGCAACATGAAAATATCCTCCGGTTTCATAAAACCGGAGGATATTTTTATTGATCATTCTCCCACGTCGGGATATAAGCTTGGGGCTGCGGCTCTGTGCGGCGGGGCGGCATACCGCCATCCTTCTTGCGGATAAAGAATACGAAGAAAGGCTCCGTCACCGTAAAGAAAATACTCAGCACCAGAAACAATACGTTATTCTGAGGGCTGCAGGAGGTATACAGGTCGTACATGGCAAAATAGCGGATGACCATGACTGCGATGGCAATAACCATCATCGGGAGGAAGCAAGCCATCAGTGCAACCGCGGATCCAAGAACCGCTTCCAGCACCGCATCTTCGCCTGCACCGCCTGTCGCAGTGACAATCGCATTGTACATCATCACGCCGAAAATGACGAAAAACACGACGTAGACCACGGCCAGCGCGATATTCAGCCCCAGCAGCCACTTGCGTTTATTCTTATTTTTTCCCTTAACTACATACTGGAACTGGTCGGAAATACAGCCCAGCACCCAAAGATCCACCACCGGAACCCAGCTCATCCACGGATGGTTAATGCCGCGGCGCTTGGCGATGGTATAAAAGCCCATTGCACGCAGCACATAAGCAGCAATGGCAAATGCAGAGCAAAACAGCATATAGACGATATAGAAAACAGCGAATCCAGTGTTCGCACCATCCATTGCAAATTCCATAATGTTAACCTCCTTTTATTTGTATGGTTACAGTATACCACAGAGGGCATTCGAATGCAAGAATATCAGTTCATCAGCTTGCAGACCAGCTCGGTATAGGCTGTAGGATCCTCGATGGGAAGATCAGCCATCAACTGAGCCTGATACATCAGCAGCACTGCGTAGTCCTTTGCCTTGACAGGATCTTCCGTCATGGCGCGCTGCAATGCCTGTACGGCGCTGTGGTCAGCATTCAGCTCCAGAATGCGTCCCACAGAGAATGCAAAATCAGGATTTGCCTTCTTCATATATTTTTCCATTTCGAAGCTCATGCCGGCTTCGGGGGTCATGCAGACGGGGTGGCTGCCCAGGTTGGAAGAAAGGCGCACTTCCTTCACCTGCTCGCCCAGTGTCTCCTTGACAAACGTCAGGAAGCCCTTTAAGGATTCTGCCTTCTCCTCAGCTTCCTTCCTCTCTTCTTCGGTCTGCAAGCCCAGATCCTCAGAGGATGCGTTGCAGAAGGACTTCTCGGCATAGACAACCAGTGTCTGGGGAATAAACTCGTCCACCTCATCGGTAAAGAGCAGTACATCATAGCCGCGCTTTGCAAGGGTTTCTACCTGCGGCAGCTTGGCAAGGCGCTCACGGTTTTCGCCGGGGACGTAGTAAATTTTCTCCTGACCCTCCGCCATTGTCTCAACGTACTCCTGCAGGGAGATCAGCTTACCCTGCTTATGGGACCAGAACAGCAGCAAATCCTGAACAGCATCCTTATGGACACCGTACTCAGATACCGCGCCGTATTTCAGCTGACGGCCGAAGGCTTCATAGAACTTCTCATAATTCTCCCGGTCGTTAGAGAGCATACTCTTGAGCTCGTTCTTGATTTTCTTTTCGATGTTGCGGGCAATAATGGTCAGCTGGCGGTTATGCTGCAGCATTTCGCGGCTGATATTCAGGGAAAGATCCTGAGAATCCACCACACCACGGACAAAACGGAAATGCTCGGGCAGCAGGTCGGCGCAGTTTTCCATGATCATCACACCGGAGGAATACAGCTGCAGGCCGTGCTTAAAGTCTTTTGTCCAGAAATCATAGGGAGCCTTGCCAGGAATATACATCAGTGCCTTGAAAGACACCGCGCCCTCGGCGCTGGTGTGGATGGTACGCAGGGGTTTCTGGAAATCAAAGAATTTCTCACGGTAGAAAGTCTCATACTCTTCCTCTGTTACGTCCTTTTTCGGCCGCTGCCACAGGGGCACCATGGAGTTCAGTGTCTCCATCTCGGTATAAGATTCGTACTTGGGCTGATCCTCGCCTTCCACTTCTACAGGGCGGGATTTGGTGACCTCCATGCGGATGGGATAGCGGATATAGTCGGAATAGCGTTTGATGAGGCTGCGCAGCTCATATTCCTTCAGGAAGTTGGAGTAGTTGTCCTCCTCGGTGTCCGCTTTCAGTGTCATGATGATATCCGTACCGGCAGCATCGCGGGTGGTTTCCTCGATGGTATAACCGTCCGCGCCATTAGAAACCCACTTCCATGCAGTATCTTCGCCGTACTTTTTGGAAATGACCGTAACAGAGGATGCCACCATGAAGGCGGAATAGAAGCCCACATCGAACTGGCCGATGATGTCGATATCCTCCTGCTTTTCCATCTCCTGCTTGAACTTGAGAGAACCGGACTTGGCGATGGTGCCGAGGTTCTCTTCCATCTCAGCTTTGTTCATACCGATGCCGTTATCGGAAACGGTGATGGTACGTTTTTCTTCATCGCGGGTGATGGTGATGGCGAAATCGCTCCGATCCAGACCCACAGCATTGTCGGTCAAGGCAATATAGGCCAATTTGTCCATGGCATCGGACGCATTAGAAATGATCTCACGCAGAAAAATCTCCCGGTGGGTGTAGATGGAATTGATCATCAGATCCAGCAGACGCTTGGATTCTGCTTTGAATTGCATTTTTTCCATTTTGTTTGTCGCTCCTTTTAGCACTCTATTGGTTTAAGTGCTAAAATTATACCACACCCAAAGAAAATTGCAAGTGTCTTTACGGAAAGTTATTCAATTGTTCACAAATTTCAGTTTATCACGCTGTCTATCAATTCTATCGTAGGGGCGGCGACCCATGAATTATTGTGCGATTGCCACCGGCAATCGACCTATTTTAATTCGCTGCGCTCTGCAACACGCCCGGCGGTACAATGTTACGAATTCGCCGAAATCCAATGCGAG
>JAFYLN010000021.1 GCA_017537045.1 Oscillospiraceae bacterium
CGGGGTTTTTCCTTTTGATATGGTTTGACGCAATCTGACCTAACCTATACTCGTTTATATGGGTTAAATAGGGGTTAAAATCCCCGAATGGGTTAATTGATGGGTTAAATTATGGGCTAAAAAAGGGGCTAAATCTCAGCCCTTCCGAAGCTCCAAAAGGGACTGCATCGGCAGCAAAAACGCTGATCGGTTTTGATATCGTTTGTCTGATTTTGACCTCAATAAAATAATCCTAAATCCGAGCGCTCAGTGATTTCATTCGCTGGGCGCTCTCTGCATTTACGGAGGTAATCATGGAAAACAACGATACTTTAGAAGTCATTCAGCGCATCCCTTTGGACAAGCTGCGTCCCTATCCCGACCATCCTTTCGGCGTTCGTGATGATGATATGATGCAGCAGACGGTTGAGAGCATCAAGCAGTTCGGCGTACTCGTACCCGGTATTGCGCGTCCCCTCCCCGATGGGTCTTTTGAACTGATCGCGGGGCATCGACGAAAACAGGCATCTGCGATTGCCGGTCTCACCGACATGCCTATCATCGTCCGCGACATCGACCGCAACGCGGCAACCATCATCATGGTAGACAGCAACCTTCAGCGAGAAAACATCCTCCCCAGCGAGAAAGCAAAGGCTTACAAGATGAAGTTGGAAGCCATCAAAAGGCAGGCTGGAAGGCCCGGAAAAAATTCTGCCCAAGTTGGGCAGAATTTTGAAGGTAAGACTTCCCGCGCCCAAATCGCAGAAAACAGCCCGGACAGTTCCTCCCAAATCCAACGGTATATACGCTTGAATGAGTTGGAACCCGAGCTGCTTCAACTGGTGGATGAGGGTAAAATCGGCATGACACCTGCGGTCGAGATTTCTTATCTCAAGCCCGACGAACAACGCCTGCTGATCGAGACCATCGACAGCGAACAGGCTACACCATCGTTCTCACAGGCACAGCGTATGAGGCGATTGTCGGGCGAAGGAAAGCTCAACGACGATACCATCCTCGGTATCATGTTGGAGCAAAAAAACCGGAGAACTGGAATCTGACGCTGCCTATGGAGAAAATCCGCAAATACTTTCCTCGTTCCTACACACCGCAGAGAATGGAAGAAACCATTCTCAAGCTGCTTGAAAGTTGGATGCGCCAGCAGAAGCGACAGCGCGATCAGCAGCGTTAAACTGAATCTATCGAAAGCCAGACATACAGCCTGAGGAGATTCCGCTCTGGGAGAAAATAGCTGTCATTCTGAAACCGGAAGATATTGCACACAGTAATCTGCCGCCTCAGCTGCTCCCATCGGATTCAATGCTTTCCGCCGGAAAAAACACAGGCTGCAGACTGACGGTTGAGCAGAATCGTATTCTTGGTGAGCTTCACATTCCGGAAAAACCGCACCAACAGGAAACACATATTGTTTTCACCTGGTGGAATAGCAATCTTCTTTTTGTTGATCCGGACGGAGAAGCTGCCCAATGTATGGCACGGGTCAGGAAAATGCGTCCGCATCATGCGGATGGAGCAGACGATCTACTGATGGATTTCTATCTTGCCCTGATCATGGATGACCTCTCCCATATTCAGAACATGGAAGAACGCATTTCCTGGCTGGAGCAAATGGTACTGGATAACCGGACGGAAAAGTTCATCAGGCAAATGAGCCAGCTCAGGAAGGAGCTGAATCAGCATAACAGATACTACGCTCAGATGAATGATATGGTGGCAACTTTGCAGGAAAACGCCACCGATCTGCTGGATGAATGCAGTTCCAGCAGGCTGCAGTACATTCTTCGTAGACTGAACCGCTTGCAGGAAGAAACCCAGATGCTGCGCGAATATGCAAGCCAGGTCAGCAGCGAATACCAGGCCCAGGTGGATTTGGGACAGAACCGGATCATGAAGCTTTTAACAATCGTAACCACAATTTTCATGCCGCTGTCTTTGATTGCAGGATGGTATGGAATGAACTTTGTCAATATGCCGGAACTTCATTGGGTCTATGGGTATCCGGCAGTAATTGTATTGAGTGCATTGATCGTTGGCGGCTGCATTTTCTACTTCAAGAAAAAGCGGTACTGGTAAACGGAAACGCCCTGGAATGAACTTCCAGGGCGTTTCTTATGGTAATTCAGCAAGTCGGGAAAGCGATGTTTGCCGGGAAGCCGCCCCTACGGCGGCGTTTGCGATCCTTCAGACACCGCATTTTCGGGAAGCTGCGTCAAGCCGGTAAGCATTCGGTATCCCACGCCGGTTTCGTTGAGGACGTACCGGGCGGCCGCGGATCAGGTGCGTGGGGGTGAAACGGATGCGGAAAGGCTGTCGGCCAACCTGCGCGGCATCGTCCCGGGAGCTTCCAGCGTCAGACCGCGCACGAACAGGTTTTCCTGATGCTGCGCGAGCAGCTCCAGAGAGACGGACAGCAGCAGCTCCAGCTGACGGTCGGGATCATCGAGGGGAATGCCGAAATCCTCCTTCATTCTGCGAATGCGGTAGAGAACCGTGTTCCGATGGGTGTACAGCCGCCGGCAGGTATCCTGCAGAGAGTGGTGGCACAGCAGGTATGCCAACAGCGTCTGGCAGTATTGGGTATGCTCGGCAGCATCGTGACGGGCCAGCGCGCACACCTCCGGCGCGATCAGGTCGGCGCGATCCTGCAGCCGGCGCAGCATCATCAATGCGTGCAGATGTTCGGCGCGCACGCAGAAAGGGTGGGAGGAGCGCGAAAGCAGGAAGTCCATGACCTCATGCGTGGCGGCGTAGACCTGGGGCAGCGCGTACAGGCTGTCCAGCGGGTCGGAGATCACCACACGCAGGTGATATTGCCCGACCAGCGGCTCAAGCGCGGACAGGTCATGGTCACGGTTCAGAAACAACAGCACCTCATCGTTATACAGAAACGGGTGAGAGGCATAAAACGCATAGGTCAGCTCGTTTTTCAGCGCGTCCTCGGCCAAATGCAGATTGTGATACAGACCCAGATTGATCAGCGCAATGCGCTCGGGGCGAAAGTCCGCCAGCCAGGTGGAGGACGCCTGAAGCAAGAACATGGCTTCGGTGGAAAATTTGTTCTCCAACAGGTGCACAAGCACCTCCTCGGCCGTGTTGAATATCAGCCCGCTGCGGCTGCTCTCAAGGAACAGCTGCTTGGCCAGCACCGATTCCACCACAGTGAAATCCCGCCGCTCCACCTGCCGAAGGGTGCCGTGAACATCCACCAGCACAAGATAACCTACGCGGATACCGCTGGCAATCAGTGGGGCAAACCGTCGCTGCCACGGGCTGTCAGCCAATTCCACATACAGCTCGCCCTGCTGCGCCAGAGAGGCGCTGCTGCTCAGCAGTGAGCTGGCCTCGTAGGTTAATTCTCCCCGGTCGACGGAGCCCTGAAACGGCTTGTCCCGAAATCCGGCGCTCATGTGCCAGGATACGGCGTGGAACGAGTCGTCCACGACCATCACCGGGCAGTCAAACAGTGCCGCGGCATCGGACGTCAGCCGGTCCATACTGTCCGTTTGTAAGAAATCGTTGAGAAATGCGGTGAGATCCATTATGCCCCTCCTTTGTGCGCATCGCACAATCAAATGCGATAGAATTATACTGCAGGAACCTTGCGGAATCAAGTCCGGCGAGTATAATAATGCGCGTACCGGGAAAGAAACCGCAGAAAAATGCTGAAAAAGGAAAGTGCATATCGGTTTCACTCAGCTTTCCCGACAAATTGGTGTTTGAAAAAATGCTGTCATTGCGAGACCAGTGTGCGCACTGGTCTCGCAATGACAGGAAACTTTGACACTCAGCGACAAACACCAATTTGCCGCATGGCTGGGGAAAGCCGGTAAGCACATAAAGGAAAATCAAAGGTGGGTGTAAGAGTTATGGAATCGGAAAAAAAGAATGTGAACATCTGGAAGTCGCTTCAGAAGGTTCCGGCAGGCACCATGCTTGTGCCGCTGATTATTGGTGCGCTGATCACAACGATCACCAATGGCGTGTTCCACTTCAACCTGTGGACAACGCTGGGCAACCCGATGAAGGATATGTTTTCTTCCAGCGGTCAGATGCTGCTGATCGGCCTGATGCTGTTCTGCACCGGCACCTCGCTGCGGCTGAGTGATTTGAAGGACGCGCTGCACCGCGGCGTTTTGCTGATCCTGGTGCGGCTGGGCGTGGCATACGCGCTGTCGGCGCTATTCTTCCTGGCCTTCGGCTATGACGGTGTGTTCGGCATTTCGTTTCTGGCATTTGTCTGCGCCGTCACCAGCTCCAATGCGGCGCTGTACATGGGAATCATTCAGCCCTTTGGCGACAAGGCCGACAAGGCCAGCTTCGGCGTGATGCTGATTTGCTCCATGCCGTTGCTGCCGCTGCTGTTCCTGGGCTTCTTCGGCGCGTCGGGCTTCGGTATCGCGCAGGTGGAACAGATTATCTCCCTGCTGATCCCCTTTGTGCTGGGCATGCTTCTGGGCAATCTGGATGGGGATATCCGCAAGGTGTTTGCGGGCGGAAACGCCATCATCCTGCCGTTTCTGGGCTTTGAGTTTGGTTCCACGGTCAATCTGTTTGAGGCGTTCAAGATGATTCCGCAGGGACTGCTGATGAGCCTGGTGTTCTTCGCGGTCACCATCGTCCCGTCCTATGTGTTCGAGCGTGCCGTGCTGCATCGTCCGGGCTACGCTTCCGTGGCCAGTTCCTCGCTGGCGGGCGTGGCGCTGAGCATCCCGACCATTGCGGCGGCATCCAACGCTTCGCTGGAAGCCTATGTATCCGGCACAATCGCCACGCTGGCGTTCGTACTGGCAATTACCAATGTGCTGTGCCCGTTCCTGGTCCGCTTCTCACTGAAGCGCCATCCGGCAGATCCACAGCAGGCGGAATGATTTGAAGTCAACCAAACAGGAATCGACTGTATTTTAGGAGGTTTTCATGATGAGCAAGATGATTCAGGCATCCACACTGAACGCGCTGATGCTGGGCAATTTTGACCGCACCATTTCCGTGAAGGAGTTTTTACACGCCTGCGACACCGGTATTGGCACCTATACGGGCCTGGACGGCGAGGCCATCTTTGAGGACGGTGTGGCCTACCGTGCCACGGCGGAGGGAAAGGTGACCGTGATGAAGCCCGAGGATGGCGTGGCGTTCGGCACGGTAGCGCACTTTGACGAGCATGTGCCCGAGCAGCATCTGACGGACATTGCTTCCATCGAGCTGCTGAAGCAGAAGCTGGAGCCATACATCGCGGGCAACAAAAATGTGTTTTACATTCTGAAAGGACATGCCGAGTTTAACACCATGCATGTACGCAGCTGCTTTGTCTGCGAAAAGCCCTACCCGACCCTGTCCGAGGCGGCCAGTCACCAGCGGGAGTTCCACTACGCAAAGGTGCGCGGCGATCTGGTGGCCGTGTACTGCCCGGCCTATGTCAACGGCATCAATATGCCGGGCTGGCACTTCCACTTCCTCAGCGGCGACAGGACGAAGGGCGGTCACATTTTGGGACTGAGCACAGCCTCTCTGGCGTTCAAGCTCAACCGGCTGGATGCCTATGAGATCATCCTGCCGCAGAACGAGGAGTTTGCCAAGCTGAACCTGTGCGAGGATCTGTCCGCCAAGACCGCCGCCGTGGAGGGCGGGGCGCACAAGTAATTGTATCGTTCCAATGGGGCGCTTCCAAAAGGAAGCGCCCTTCCGCTTTCCGCCAACCTCCGGTGGGGCAATTCTCCCACAGCCTTTTGGCGGCTGCATTTTCTACGCCTCAATGAAAAAGCTTTCTTATCGGGTTAACTCAGCTGCCTGACAAATTCCAATTTGTCGAACTCATATCAACGGCAGACTTTCTTTGCTTATGATTTTATACATACATCATAAGCATTGTACGGCAAGTTCCTAGTTGATAGATATGTATGATATATGTACATTTCGGCTGGATTGATTTTATTACCGCCAAATAGGGATTGGTTCTCTGTACAAGAATAAAAACTAAATTGCCATACCATGACGTAGGTGCGTTATGATATGGCAATTATTTTTACTGATATATGTTTATATATGTTGACAATGATAATACGATATGATATTGACACCGATAACTGGAATGCGCCGTATGTTTTACCTCGTTCTTCATCGTTAAAAACCTCCTTGTTTCTGCTTCGTGATGTGGTCGCCAAACCTTCACTAGCGTAACACGGGGGTTTTTATATGCCAAGGCTTTTTTGCCCACCCCTGGCAGAACCAGGGGTTTAGATTAAGCCTAAAGGCATTAAAGAAATGAGCCGGGATTTCTCCCGGCTCACGCTCTATTTGGGAAAGCCCCAGATCAGAAAATAGGCGATCATAGAAACTGCGTCGATTGCCAGAACCGCCCCGGCGATGATGCCCACGATCTTCAGTCCCTTCTTTGCTTTCTGCTTGTTTTCGGTAGTCATAACCTTTGCCCCCAATTCATCCAGTTTTGTTGTGACAGGCACTTTTCCCAATACCAGCTCATCCAGAGAGATTTCAAACAGCTCCCCCAGAGCAACCAGCTTATCCATATCCGGGGTAGAATCGCCCAACTCCCATTTTGAAACGGTCTGTCGGGTCACATCCAACCGATTCGCCAGTTCCTCCTGAGAAAGTCCCTTTTGCTTTCTCAGTTCATACAGTCTGTTTCCAAATTCCATTGTGCTTCCTCCTTGGCTTGGAATGACATCATTTTAGCGGGGAGCGATCATAAAGTCTACCGATTTCACTTTGCAATTCCGCAACGGAAATTAACATCTAGGATCATGGAGTTGATACACTGCAATCAAGGTCTTTTCTTCATCGCCGGTATCGGGCAACAGCGTCCGTTCAAAGCCGATTCCCTCATGCTCCAGGCACAATTCCAGGAACAGCAGGAAGATGCCGATATCGATGCGGTTGTAATGCGTCACCATGGCGACAGGCATGATACCCCGCTTTCCGGGCTTCTTGTATCTGTAAACAGACAGACCTGTCTGTGTTGCTTCCACGATCCATGGCTGCGTATTGCAGGCGCTGGGAGCGAACCGGGCAATATTACCGATATTGGTGTAATGCACGCCATGCCATACC
>JAFYLN010000182.1 GCA_017537045.1 Oscillospiraceae bacterium
TGAACAATTCGTCTAGCAAATTACTCAAGAATTTTCGTTGGCTTAAAATTCGATTAATATCGATTCTTAAACAATCTTTAAATCAATTGTCCAAGGTGTTCATAGTTCGTTTTCACGTTATTCAATTTACAAGGTACAGTGCGCTTCCCGCTCTCGCGGTCAGCTTGCTTATACTAGCACAGCTTCATCCATTTGTCAAGAACTTTTTTCAAGTTTTTTCAAATTTCTTTTTGCTGTTCTTCTTTTCGCGCTGCCCAACCGGACAGCTTGAACATAATACCAGATACCCCCCCTTTTGTCAAGCATTATTTTCAAATTTTCTCACTTTTCTTTTAAAATCATTCGTCCGGCTTCTTTTGTCAGAATTTCCGTTTTGTTATGCTCCTTGTAGGACTTTAACCGCGCCGCAGGTTGATGCACAGCCAGAAAAGCAGCCGCTTCATGCAGGTCAATTTCCCCATCTGAAGCACTCACTCTCACTGAGCGTTTCAAATACGTCTCTAATTGCCCTATCTCCTCTTTTGCTGATTCATCAAACAGCAGGTAATCTGCAGTATCCAGAAAGATGATCCCCGCAGAGGTTGCTTTCAAATTCTCAATTGCTTCTTTCACCGTTGCGCCGGTACCTGATGCGCCCACATCTGTGGCAATTACAACGCGGTCTTCTTCCTTATATATTTGAACCACCTCTACAGGAAGCAATTTCCCCACATCCTCTCCCTGAACCGGAAAGAGCAGCGTTGCGCCCAGTAGAAGGACATATAGTACGATCTTCTTCATTTTTGATTTCGTTCGTCCTCCGGTTTCAGACTTTGGTTGCGTCTTTTGGACTTCTTCAGAAGCGGACGCAGAATGCCGCCGCCCTCCATGGAATCGCGGTTTGGTTTTAAATAAGAAATACCCATGCTTTTCAGTCCTGACAGGTGTACGACCAGACAGCCCGCACCTGCAGCAACACCAATCAGGCCTCCAAAGGCTGCCAGAATTGCAATCACAAACCGCCACACACGCACACCCTCAGCAAAGTCTCGGTTTGGCAGTACAAAGCCGCAGATACCGGCAATACTGACTACAATCAACGCTACCGGAGAAACCAACCCGGCTTCTACTGCCGCAGTACCGATGACAATGCCGCCAATGATTGACACCGATTGGCCGATGGCCTGAGGCAAGTGAACACCGGATTCCTGCAGCAATTCAAAGGCAATCAAAAGTCCCGCCACTTCCGCCACCGTTGTGAAAGGAACCGCCTTTTTGCTTTCAATGATGGCACGCAGCATAGGAAGCGGGATGATCTGCTGGTGGAAGGTTGCCAATGCGATATAGATTCCCGGCAGCAGCAGGCTTGCCAGCAGTGCAAGATAACGCAGAATGCGGATGCCGGATGCGGTGATGAAATCACGGCCACGGTCTTCCGGGCTGTCCATCAGATAGCCAAGATCCACCGGCGCCAGATAGGCCAGTGGCAAGCCGTCCACGATCAGACCGACACGTCCATCCAGCAGACCCTGACAGAATTTATCCGTCCGCTCCGTGTACTGAAGCAAGGGGAATGCCGTTTTTCTGGAGCCGGTCACATATTCCTCCACTGCCGCAGGAGAAATGAATCCATCAATATCGATCTCATTCAGGCGGCGCTTCATTCGTTCAACCAGCTTCTGGTTTGTGATACCTTTAATATATAAAACAGTCACATTGGTCAAGCTGCGCCGTCCGACTGTGGTTTCGTACAGGCGAAGATCCGGGGTACGCAGATGGCGGCGTACCAACGAGGTATTGGAACGTACCGTTTCTACGAACGCATCCTTCGGTCCTTTGACGGAATTCTCCACTGCCGGCGCCGACAACCCCCGCTTTTCTCCTGTTTTGACCTCATAGGCAATGGCACCGATTTCCGGAAACAACACCACGCAGAAGCCGTTGACCAGCATTTTCGCCACATCGTCTAAATCTTTGCAGGCAGATGCGACCGCATTATAGACCATGCCGTTTAAGGCGGCATCGTACAAGGATTTCATATTCTCTGCCACCAGATGCTCCGTGATCGGCCGCAAAATATATTCCGAAGCATCTCCGCCGGAAATCAGGCCGTCGATGGCATAGGCGTAAAGTGTCCACGGTCCGCACTGCAGGCGGCGGGCAAAGAAATCGCCCGCACCCTCAAAGATCGCGCGGATATTATCATCTGTCATCTCGCCCGGATAGGCAGGCTGCGGTCTCGGGGTGTAGTCCTCCATGAATTTCACCTCCCGACTATATTGCCCGAAACTGTTGCAATTATACTGCCGGAATGTTATAATGATTAATTAGATAGTGTATGGGGGAAATTTCAGTTTGGCGCACTGCTTCGATAGTGAATGTAGGGGCGGCTATTAGCCGCCCTTGCAGCAGAACGTTTTGTATTCGCAATGGGTTTCGGCAAATTCGTAACATTTCTCTGTGCGGGCGACCAATGGTCGCCCCTACGTTATTCACGCTACATGGTGCGGCAAACATTAATTTACCCTAATATGAATCTGTGCAGGAGGATTGGTCATGGAACGAATCGGTGGCATAAAAAAGCAGACGGACAACCGTTTTTTGAATCTATATGAGTTGGATGCCACATTCCGCGACGGAAGCAAAGCACCCTACTATGTTGCATCCCGTAGGAAAGATGTGGAGCATCTGAAAGCTGTTACCCACGATAACCATGCTGACGGCGTGATCCTTTATGGTGTCTACGGTGAGAAGAAAGACAGGGTCGTGCTGATCCGCCAGTACCGCTATCCCGTTGACGGATATGTGTATGAGTTCCCCGCCGGACTGGTGGAACAGGGCGAGGATATGCTGGAAGCGGGCATACGGGAAATGTACGAGGAAACCGGCCTGCACTTCACGCCTGTGCAGACCGCCCGTCCTTACTATACCACCATCGGCATGACTGACGAAAGCTGCGGCACCGTGTTTGGTTATTGCAGCGGCACACCCAGTACCGCCGGGCAGGAGGGCACCGAGGACATTCAGGTAGTTCTGGCTGACCGGGAAGAATGCAGGCGCATTTTGAAAGAAGAAAACGTAGCCATCATGTGTGCCTATATGCTGATGCACTTTATTGCAACAGAGGGTGATCCGCTGAAGTTTTTGGAGGATCAAGCATGAATTTGCTGATCAGGCAGATGCAGTCGGAAGATTATGACCGGAAAGGCTATGTTCATTGGAAAAGCTGGCAGCAAACCTATGTCGGACTTATAGATGAGCATTTTCTTGCAAACCAGACGTTGAAAAAATGTCAAAGCATCTCCCATCGCTGGCCGGGCAACATACTTGTCGCATTTTTGAATGGCACAATCGTTGGCTATGGCTGCTTTATCCGTCATGAGGATGGGAGCGGTGAGGTTTCCGCAATCTATCTGCTAAAAGAAGTCCACGGGCTGGGAATTGGCAGAAAGGTTATGGATGCCCTGATTGAGCAGCTTACAGGATACAGCCCCATTACACTGTGGGTACTGAAAGGCAATGACCATGCCATTGGCTTTTATGAGCATTACGGATTCCGTCTGAACGGAGTCGAAAAGGCCATTCCCCTCGGCACAGAGCTTCAAATGTGCTATCGTCCATAGTCAAATTTCAGTTTGTCGTGCTGTCTATCAATTCTATCGTAGGGGCGGCGACCCGCCGCCCGGCGGTACAATGTTACGAATTCGCCAAAATCCAATGCAGGTTCGCAACATTTCTCTGCGCGGGCGACCAATGGTCGCCCCTACGTTATCCACGGCACACAGCGCGATAAACATTAATTTGACTTTTCATCATAACAAGGAGGGCATCCTATGTCCCATACCATTGCTGCCGTCTCTACCGGCAATGTTGTTTCCGCCATCGGCATCATCCGCCTGACCGGCGATGACTGCGCGATGATTGGAGGAAAAGTATTTACCTGCAAAAACGGCAAGCCCCTGCATGAGGCACCCAACCGGAAGCTGATTCTGGGTGATTTCCATGACAAAGAGGGCCGCATCATCGATTCCTGCTGCGCCATCTTTACCCGCGGACCTCACAGCTACACCGGTGAGGATACGGTGGAATTTCACTGCCACGGTTCCCCCGCCGTGCTGGCTGCGGGTCTGGAAGCGCTCTACTGTGCCGGTGCAAAGCCTGCGGGGCGTGGTGAATTTACCAAGCGGGCATTTTTGAACGGCCATCTGGATCTGACCCAGGCGGAAGCGGTCATCGACCTGATCGAAGCAGATTCCGCCAAGGCCGCCGCCAACGCAGCCGGACAGGTGGGCGGCAAGCTGCAGAAGAAACTGGACCCCATCTATGAGGATCTGACCAACCTGTGCAGCCACTTCCACGCGGTACTGGATTATCCCGATGAGGATATTGAAGATTTTGGCCTTGCAAGCTATGAGAGCAGTCTGAAAGCCGATGCCAAAGCACTGGATGATCTGCTGAAGACCTACAACCAGGGCCGCATTCTGCGCTCCGGTGTGGCCGCTGCCATCGTGGGCAAACCCAATGTGGGCAAATCCAGCCTGCTGAACGCATTGGCAGGTTACGACCGGGTGATCGTCACGGAAGTGGCAGGCACCACCCGCGACACGGTGGAGGAAACCGTCATGGTGGGCAAGACCCGCCTGCGGCTGATCGACACCGCCGGCATCCGGGAAACGGACGACAAAATCGAAGCCATGGGCGTGGAGCGTTCCCGGCAGGCTGTGAAAAATGCCGATCTGGTGATTTTCGTCTGCGATGGCTCCAAGTCGCTGACGGAAGAAGATGAAGCGGTCATCGATTTCTGCTGCGGGCATGAGCATGCCATCGCGCTGATCAACAAGACTGATCTTGGCAAGGCCGTGGATCCCAGCGATCTGCCTTTCATGTACGTCATCAATATCTGCGCCAAGACCGGCGAAGGCCTGACACAGCTTGCCGATGTGGTGGACGAGATGTTTGAAGGCGAAGCACCCTGTGACGGTTCCGTTCTGACCAATGCCCGCCAGTACGATGCCATCCGCCGTGCATACGAAGCCATGCAATCCGCCATGAAGGGTCTGAGGCTGGGTCTGACTCCTGATGCGGTGCTGACCGATGTGGAGGAAGCCATGGAGGCCATGGGTGAAGTCACCGGCGCAACGGTGCGGGAAGATATTACAGCCAGAATCTTTGAGCGTTTTTGTGTAGGTAAGTAGCAAATATTCACGTCATTGCGAGCCAGTGCCCACATTGGCGTGGCAATCCCCTTCGTTTATCAGAAAGGTTAACAACATGGAACTTTGGGATCTTTATACAGAAAACCGGGAACCCACCGGGCGGACACACATTCGCGGCGAAGAAATTCCCGACGGGTTCTACCATCTGGTGGTGCATGTGTGGATTAGAAACAGCAAGGGAGAATATCTAATCTCCCAGCGGTCTGCCACCCGTCCGGCCTGGCCGCTGATGTGGGAAACCGTTGGCGGATCGGTGCTTGCGGGTGAAGACAGTTTGACTGCCGCCCTCCGGGAAGTGAACGAAGAAGTTGGACTTGAATTACTCCCCGAATCCGGTCAACTGGTGTTTACGTGCTTGCGCAGTGTGATCGGCGGAAAGCAATACAATGATATTGCAGATGTCTGGCTTTTCCACTACGATGAAAACACCGCCCCGCCAGTGGCCACCGAGGAAGTGGCGCAGAGTAAGTGGATGACCGTTTCTCAAATCCGCGATCTTCTGGATTCCGGAAAACTGGTTGAGAGTCTTTCCTACTTCTTCACCAAAATAGAAAACAGCAACAAGGAGAATAAGCTATGAGCCGTTTCAGCGAAAAAAGGTACCATGTAAAAGAGAATGCCCCGGTGTATTTCACCATGGACATGGATAAAACCGCAAAGTGGTTTGAGGACACACTGGGTTGGTACAGCAATATCGTGGAGCGCAACGAAGATGGCCACGGCTGCTACGGTGTTGTTTTTGAAATTCTGCCGGAGGTTGAACTGACCCATCTGGCACCTTTCACCGGAATCCAAATGTTCCGGGGCGAACCTGCCAAAACCATGATTTCGTTCATACAGGTGACAAACGTACAGGCACTGTACGATTACGTCATCTCCAGCGGCTGGACGGAGATCAGTGAGGTCTGTCAGCAGCCCTGGGGTGGCAAGACCTGCACCCTGACCACCATCGACGGCTATATCATCCATATTTTCCAGTAAATCACGGATTGCCACACCAGTGTACGCACTGGTTCGCAATGACATTAAAGGACGCAAACTATGATCTATCTTGACAATTCTGCCACCACGAAGCCTTGCAAAGAGGCTGTGGAGGCCATGACGCTTGCCATGACCGAGAACTGGGGCAACCCCTCTGCACTGTATGGTTTTGGCATCGACACCGCCCATATGCTCCGGGACGCACGGCACAAGGTTGCTGCGGCGCTGGGTGCTGAAGCCGACCGGGTATTCTTCACCTCCGGCGGAACAGAAGCAGACAATTGGGCCATTTTCGGCACCGCCAAGCGCTTCGGCAAAAAGAACAAACACATCATCACCACCGCCATTGAGCATCACGCCATCCTGCACTGCATGAAGGAACTGGAAGCACAGGGCTTTGAGGTAACTTACCTGCAGCCCGACGAGACCGGCACAGTCACCCTCGCGGCCTTGCGGGAAGCGCTGCGGCCGGACACCATTCTGGTGTCCATCATGATGGTCAACAACGAGGTTGGTTCTGTGATGCCCATTGCCCAGATGGCGAAGCTGACCAAACGCATCTGCCCCAACGCCATTTTCCACACTGATGCGGTACAGGGATTTTTGAAAGTGCCTTTCTCCGCAAAAACCTTGGGAGCTGATCTGATCTCCATTTCTTCCCACAAAGTCCACGGTCCCAAGGGCTGCGGCGCGCTGTACATTTCCCCCCGGCTGAAGTCCTTCCCGGCTCTGCTGGTGGGCGGCGGTCAGGAATCGAATTTCCGCAGCGGCACCGAGGCTACCCCCGCCATTTTCAGCTTCGCTGCCGCCTGCGAAGCCGGTGCTGCCACTTTTAAGGCAGATCGGGAAATGGAACAGAAGATTCTTCAGGTTGCCATTGAAGAGTTGTCCACCCTGAAAGGGCTTGTGATCAACGGTGCTCACGAAGCACCCCATATTCTCTCTCTATCCATCCCCGGTGTGCCCACCCAGAACACCATCAATATTCTGCAGGACTGGGGCATTTGCGTCTCCGCAGGTTCTGCCTGCGCCAAGGGTCACCGCAGCCATGTGCTGGAAGCTATGAAGGTGCCTCCCGAGGTAATCGACGGCGCATTCCGGGTATCCATCAGCCGGGAAACGACTTGGGAAGAGATAAGCAAGCTCATCAATGTGATCCAGCGGGAGATTCTCCCCCGGGCACGTTAAATATTGTACAATCCTGATTCCGTGAAGAAGTGTCATTCCGTCAGAATGACGCTTCTTTCGTTTTTCTAAAAAAAATACTTGTATTCTTCTATCGGAAGTGCTACAATGACCCCATCAATTTTTCTTCCAAGGGAGGACATTTGTTTATGAGTTATGTAGATTCCATTCTGGAGCGTGTAAAAAAGCAGAATCCCAGTGAGCCCGAGTTCAATCAGGCAGTTTATGAGGTTCTGGAATCCCTGCGCCCCGTCATTGAAAAAAACGAAGAAAAGTTCAAGCGCGATGCCCTGCTGGAGCGGCTGACCACCCCTGAGCGCGTTGTGCTGTTCCGCGTCCCCTGGGTGGACGACAACGGTCAGGTTCAGGTCAATAACGCCTACCGTGTGCAGTTCAACGGTGCCATCGGTCCCTACAAGGGTGGCATGCGCTTTCATCCTTCCGTGAACCTGTCCATCATGAAGTTCCTGGCTTTCGAGCAGACCTTCAAGAACAGCCTGACCGGCCTGCCCATCGGCGGCGGTAAAGGCGGCTCCGACTTCGACCCCAAGGGCAAGTCTGACCGCGAGATCATGGCATTCTGCCAGAGCCTGATCACCGAGCTGTATAAGTACATCGGCGCAGATACGGACGTGCCCGCTGGTGACATTGGTGTCGGCGCAAGAGAGATCGGCTATATGTACGGCCAGTACAAGCGCATCCGTGGTGTTTACGAGGGCGTGTTTACCGGCAAGGGGCTGAGCTACGGCGGCTCCCTCGCCCGTACCCAGGCAACCGGCTACGGCCTGCTGTATCTGGTGGACGAAATGCTCAAGTGCAACGGTAAATCCCTGAAGGATAAGGTCGTGGTCATCTCCGGTGCCGGCAATGTAGCCACCTACGCCATTGAGAAGGCATGGCAGCTGGGTGCAAAGCCTGTCACCTGTTCTGACTCCACCGGCTGGATCTACGATCCCGATGGCATCGATGTGGCTACCCTCATCGAAGTCAAGCAGAAGATGCGCGCCCGCCTGACCGAGTACGCAAAGCGCCGCCCCAACTCCGTTTACCACGAGGGTAAGGGTGTGTGGGCCACTCCCTGTGATGTGGCTCTGCCCTGCGCAACGCAGAATGAGCTGCTGATCGATGATGCCAAGGCACTGGTCGCAAACGGCTGCTTCGCGGTTGCAGAAGGTGCCAACATGCCCACTTCTCTGGATGCAACCAAGTATCTGCAGGATAACGGCATTCTGTTCTGCCCCGGCAAGGCCGCAAACGCCGGCGGTGTCGCTACCTCCGCGCTGGAAATGACCCAGAACTCCGAGCGTCTGAGCTGGACTTTCGAAGAGGTCGATGCCAAGCTGCAGACTATCATGGTCAACATCTTCCACAATCTCGACAAGGCTGCCAAGGACTACGGCATGGAAGGCAACTACGTTGCCGGTGCAAACATTGCCGGTTTCGTCAAGGTCGCCGATGCCATGCAGGCACAGGGTATTGTGTAAATCAAACGGTTCAGCCCCGACCAGATGGTCGGGGCTGTTTTTATAGTTTGTTGATTTCGTTTTGCAGATTTGCAAGGAATCTGCCTGCGTGGGCGCCATCCATCTGGGTGTGGTGGAACTGGAAAGAGATTGGAAGGTTATACCGGAACAGCTTTTTCCTGTATCTGCCCCAGATCAGAAAGGGATTGTTGAAAATGCCGCTGTTCATGCCCACCGCACCGTCGATCTGGGTATCCACGATAGCGGAGGTGCCGATGACCATGCAGGTGTCGGACAAATCATAGTCCCGGCAGCTTTCAGCTACCTGACGGGTATATTTCAGATAGTCCTGGTTGAATTTTTCCAGATCTCCGGTAAACAAAACGTCGCAAGAGCTGACCTCACCGGTCTTGTTTTTGACGATGGTATTGACCGCGATGGTGTCGTACTGTATCAATTTGTCCCCCACAGGCAGTGTGTAGAATTCTTTCACAGCGGCGGCCGCCTTGCCAATACAAAAATCCAGCAGCATATTGAATTTGAGGTTTTGCCGTTTACTCAACTTCACCAGATTGGTCACATCAACCGTCTTGAAAAACGTGACCATGGGGTTCGGCGCTTTCATCCAAAGCTCGAAAGCAGCCGCTCTGGTTGTATCCTTGGGATTAATTTCCTTAACCATGGATTTCTCCTTTCTTGATTCATCTTTTTATGTATGGAATGATATTCAAATTTCAGTTTATCACGCTGTTTCAATAATGAATGTAGGGGCGGCGATCCGCCGCCCGTGCGGTAGAATTTAACGTATTTGCATTGGTTTTCGGCGAAATCGTAACATTTTACTGCGCGGGCGACCAATGGTCGCCCCTACATGATCCATGCTACATGGCACGATAAACATCAATTTATTGTTTCCATCTGCTTCAGGAATTTCTTCACGGCGCGGCGGTTTTTCAGAACGATTTTCTCAACACCGTCGGTCTCATTCAGCAGGCGGTAGTATTCCTCTCGTTTATTCCTGTTAAAATTCCAGACCCATTTCAGAAACTCAAAATCGATCCGCTCCGGGCAGCCCTCACCCATATCGGGGCGCACTTTGCCGTAGGTGGTCAGGACACGCCTGGCAACGCCCCGGAGGCAGTCGAGCCGGGAAAAGTCCAGATAGATCACGGCATCGCAGTATTGGATGCGCACCGGCAGGGTGCGGTTAAAATTCCCATCCATGATCCACTGGGGCTTGACCAGTTCCTCCATGATCTTTGCATCGATCTCATCTTTTGAAGATTCCACCCAACCCGGTTTCCAGAACAGCTTGTCCAGATGCACCACGGGCAGATTCAGCTTTTCTCCCAGCGTCCGCGCCAGAGTGGACTTCCCCGCTCCGCCGCAGCCGATGATCAGGATCCGTTTCATAATTTCGCCTCCTATGCAAATTCTTTTGTTTTTAATAAAACCTTTTTGCGTATTTTGCGACTATATCAGCAGAACGGCTCGTTTGAATTCAGCCGTTGTATTGCCGGCAAATGTATCGTATAATAAGATTTCAGAAAGGGGCTGATCCTTTTGACTGACCTGCAAATCGTCGATCTGTATTGGAACAGAAACGCCGATGCCATCAGTTGCAGTGCGCAGAAGTACGGAAACTACTGCCACAGCGTTGCCAAGAATATCCTTTCCAATGTTCAGGACGCGGAAGAATGCGTCAATGACACATGGGTAGGCGCATGGAATGCCATGCCTGACCATCGACCCTGCAATCTGCGCGCCTTCCTCGGTTCGATTACGCGCCGCCTTGCATGCAGCCGTCTGCGCAGGGACTATGCGCAAAAGCGCGGCAGCGGACAGCTTCCGCTGATTCTGGAAGAGCTGGATGCCTGTCTGCCCACTTCCCCCAGCGCCGCCCAGATTGTGGAAGCAAAGGAACTGGAACGGATCATCAACGCATTCCTGCACACACTTCCCGAACAGGACTGCAATATCTTCCTGCGCCGTTACTGGTTCGCAGAATCCATCGACCAAATCTCCCGCCGTTATGATCTTCTCCCGGCCACCGTAAAAAGCTGCCTGTACCGCAGCAGGCGAAAGCTCAGAGCATATCTTGAAAAGGAGGATCTGCTATGATGGATGGCTATGACCTGTTTTCTGCCATGAGCGGTGCCGATGAGGAGCTGGTAGCCCGCAGTGATCACCGCGTCAAGCGCCGGAATTCTAAGTGGATCCCGCTGCTGGCAGTTGCCGCATGCTTTGCACTGCTCCTGATCGGTGTGCGTCAGCTTTTCAAGACACCTGAACCGGAATCCCTGTACATCCCGCCCACGACCGCAATATCCGAAACGGAAGGTACCGTACCTGCCACCATAGATCCCAACCGCCCCCTGCAGCTAAAGGGCGGCGATGTGGGAACGCTCAATATTCTGCAGCTTTCCCATGTTGAAGAGGCCGCTTCCATGCCCGACTTCCTGATGTACATCAATCAGAATGACTACCGTATTGCAGAAAGCGGGGGCACGTTCCACGTCTATCCCGTTTCCGGTGCAGTTGAGAACCGGATGACTTTGAGCTGGCAGGCAAATGTGACCGTTGAAGCCGCGGCCCGGCAGCAGATGTCTGCACTGACCGGGACTGTTTCCGAGCCTGTGTTTGACCCTCTGCTGGGGGGCATGATGATCTCTGGCGAGCAGCTTGAGATTTACATCGCAGATGATCTTCAGGGCGGCGTTTTCATTTTTACTTTGAAGTTTGAGTCCGACGATCATGCGATCTGGTTCCGGGATATGATGCAGACTTTCGAAATCGCCAACGCTGGCAGGGATGCGCCTGCGTGGATGACCGGCCTCAGATCTTCTGTTGACAGCTTCACAACCGCCTTCCTGAAAAATGATTTCTCCGGTGTGGCAGACCTGCTTTCTGAAAACGCAGAAATCTACACCTATGATGCGGATGTTCATTCCGAGACCCGCATCCTGCAAACCCACTACGAGGTGGATAATGACACCAAGCCCATCTCTGCATCTGTTTCCGTCCGGCACAAATACCGGGAACCGGATGCATATGATTACATCACCATGGAACTGAAATACAGTGATGGCAAGTGGCAGGTCGTCTGGGCAATGATCGAACGGTAAAGATGCAAAACGACGCAGTTTCTTTCGAAACTGCGTCGTTTTCAGATTACTCTTAAATGCGACTTTGAGAATATTAGTATGCGACACCCCAGTAGATCATCTTATCGGCAGGTTTGCCACAGCAGGCGCAGGTGTCGCCCAGATGCTCCTGTGCAAAGGGGATGCAGCGGGAGGACATACCGGCCTTTTCCTTCATGACCAGCTCGCACTCCAGCTCACCGCACCACATGGTCTTGATGTAGCCGCCGTTTTCGTCCTGCAGAGCCTTTGCTTCCTCGATGGAGTGAGCTTCATAGATATGCTCGTCCAGATTCTTCTTGGCCTTGTCGAACATCTGCTGCTGCACCCCAACCAGCTGCTCTGCAACTGCTGCTTCCAGCTCTTCCAGCTTGATGACGACCTTTTCCCGGCCAGTACGGCGGACGATGACACACTGTCCGTTCTCCAGATCACGGGGGCCGCACTCCACACGCAGGGGCACGCCCTTCATCTCGTACTCGGCGCACTTCCAGCCCATGGAATTGTCGGAATCATCCATCTTGCAGCGGATACCGGCCTCGATCAGACGGTCGCGCAGGGCAGTTGCCCCCTCCAGAACTCCAGCCTTATGCTGTGCGATGGGCAGCACGACCACCTGAACGGGAGCCACCTTGGGAGGCAGAACCAGACCGTTGTTGTCGCCGTGGGTCATGATGATGCCGCCGATCAGACGGGTGGAAACACCCCAGGAGGTCTCATGGGGGTTGGTGCGCTGGTTGTTCTTGTCGGTGAACTCAATGCCAAAGGCCTTGGCAAAGCCGTCCCCGAAGTAGTGGGAGGTGCCTGCCTGCAGAGCCTTGCGGTCGTGCATCATGCACTCGATGGTATAGGTTGCTTCTGCACCGTTGAATTTTTCCTTGTCGGTTTTCTGGCCGCGGGTGACGGGCATAGCCAGCACATTCTCGCAGAAGTCAGCATAGACATTGAGCATGGTCTCGGTGAAGTCCTTCGCTTCCTCGGCGGTAGCGTGGATGGTGTGACCCTCCTGCCACAGGAACTCACGGTGGCGCAGGAAGGGGCGGGAGGTCTTCTCCCAGCGCAGAACACTGCACCACTGGTTATACTTCATGGGGAGATCCCTGTGAGACTGCAGCACATGGGCGAAATGCTCGCAGAACAGGGTCTCGGAAGTGGGACGAATGGCCATCTTCTCTTCCAGCTTGTCGCCGCCGCCCATGGTGACCCATGCGCACTCGGGTGCAAAGCCTTCCA
>JAFYLN010000183.1 GCA_017537045.1 Oscillospiraceae bacterium
CACAGTTGACTGCAGTGGACATCAATTCTTTCCTTCTGGGGCAGGAAGCCGCCAACCAGATTCTCAACCATGCAGATAATCCCAATCTGACCACTACCAAAACGGTTGTTCCCCATACGATCGTAGAGCGTGACAGCTGCAGGAAAATCTAAGCAAAAAGATCCGTCTTTTCAGACGGATCTTTTTTATTTGGTGAAAATATCCTATTGACGTTATTCTTATAATGGTTATAATAACGCTAATAATAGCAGAGAGGTGAAATAGATGAGCAGTTCCGCCGATATCCGAAAGGAAAACAAAAAAGCGATTTATCGCGTTATGCTGGACGGACAACCCCATACAAAACAGCAGATTTCCGTCAGCACCGGCCTGAGTGTCGCCACCTGCAATACCTTGCTGAACGATATGACACAGCAGGGATTGGTTTGTGCCGGCAGCAAGCACTTCGGTGACGTTGGCAGAAGTTCTGTCCTGTATCAAATCAATGATGACTACGAAAGTTACCTTGCCATTCACTTTTACATGATCCAGCGGCAGCGGTGGATTGAATATATTGTCTTTTCTGCTTGTGGAAACATATTATCCAGGGTTACCAAAAAATACGATGTGGTGGACTATGCGCAGGTCGAGTCCGTTATTTCTGATGTGATTCAGACGCATCCGAATCTTTCTCAGATCATCGTCGGAACCCCCAGCATCTCTCAGTTCGGCGTGATACGTCACTGCGATATTCCGGAGCTGGAAAATGTACCTCTGTTAGAGAAACTGGAGCAAAGATTCTCTCTGCCGGTTGCTATGGAGAACGATATGCATCATAAGGCATACGGTTATTATAAGCTGTCCGGAAATGGAGAAGATGTCATTTCCCTGGGCTATTTTTCTGACCATATCCTTCCCGGCACTGCAACCATTCACAAAGGAACCATCATAAGAGGTGCGCATAGTTTTGCTGGTATGACAGGATTCCTTCCCTATGATATGAGCAAGGAAGAACAGCTTGCCATGCTGGAACCAGACACATGTATTCCGTTTATCACAAAGTCGGTTTGTGCCATCATTGTTCTGCTGAATCCCGGCACCATTGTTCTGACCGGCAACCTGATCAACGAAGCAATGCTGGAAACAGTAATTGAGAACTGCAAGAAAGATATCCCCACAGAATATCTTCCGGAATTTAAGCTCGTAGACAGTTTTGATAAATACTACTACGAGGGTATGTATCAGCTGGCGGTTGACCGAAAGGAGTTTTGATCCATGACGGAAAAAGAAAAGTGTGCAGCGGGTATGCTGTACGATGCCAATTATGATGAAGCGCTGCTGCGGGAGCGGGAGCTGTGCAAGGACATTTGCTTTGAATACAACAGCACACGCCCTTCGCAGTTGCACACCAAAAAGGAACTGCTGCGCAGCCTTTTGGGAAAGACGGATGGGGATTTTACGATCCAGGCACCTTTCTGGTGCGACTATGGCTACAACATCGAACTGGGTAAGAATTTCTATGCCAACCACAATCTGGTAATCCTGGACGGAGCTAAGGTCAAGTTCGGTGATAACGTATTTATCGCTCCGGATTGCGGCTTCCATACCGCCGGTCATCCGGTGGACTTTGCCCGCAGGAACAAAGGCCTGGAATATGCCTGGCCCATTACCGTGGGAGACAACGTCTGGATCGGAGCCGGTGTGCAGGTCTGTCCCGGTGTGACCATTGGCAGCAATGTGGTCATTGGTGCCGGAAGCGTAGTCACGAAAAACATCCCCAACAATGTGGTGGCTGTCGGAAATCCCTGCCGGGTTCTGCGAAACATCACAGAAGAGGAAATCAATAAAGAATACATTAGAAAGGAATAATCATATGGAATTCAATGTAAACAATCTGGTCTGGACGAGAGCACCCAAGGACTGCTCCATCAATGAAGATGAAATCAGAATTATTACCGAACCCTGTACTGATCTGTGGCAGCGGACCTATTACGGATTCCGCAATGACAATGCTCCTGTGCTTCAGATGGAAACCAAGGAAAAATACTTTTCTTTTGTTGTGAAAACGGAATTCGCCAGTAAGCGCCGTTTCGATCAGTGCGGCATCGTAATGTACCTAGACAGTGATAACTGGCTGAAAGCATCCATCGAGTATGAAAACGAGGAATACCAGCGGCTGGGCAGTGTGGCTACCAATCTGGGCTTCTCCGACTGGGCAACCACAGACATCCCTGCATCTGTAAAATCTATGTGGTACCGGTTTAGCCGCCGGGAATCTGACTACTGCATCGAATGCTCCTACGATGGTGTAACCTTCAAGCAGATGCGGATCTGTCATATGTGGGAAGGCGCTGAGGAAATCCAGTTCGGTATCTACGCCTGTTCCCCTGAAGAATCCTCCTTTGAAGCAACCTTTACCCATATGGAAATCACCGAGTGTAAATGGCTTGCTCATGTGTAAACATTGGTATAATCCATGACAAATAAAGAATTGATAATTGGTTTCTTCATGGAGGGATATGTCCATCACAACTATGATTTTCTGATGGAACATATGGCTGCAGATTATTATGACAACAGTCCCTGTGCAGCAAGAACAAACTTGGAATGCGTAAATGTTCTGAAGGGTACTGAGCAAATTTTCCCCGATATGCAGGTGGAAATCCTGGATCTGATTGAAGAACATGAAAGGATCGCTGTCCGGGCTCGTTTTACCGGTACCCACAGCGCGGAACTCTGCGGCGTTCCGGCAACCGGAAAGAAAATCAGCTTTGAAGCGTTGGAAATCTTCCGCGTGAAAAACGGAAAAATTGTGGAGTCCTGGGGCTACTGGCCTGATATGCAGATTCTGGAACTGCTGACAAAAACCTGGTAAATATCTTTCTTTGCAATAAATATCCCTAATACAAGTACAACCCGCGCCGACACATTTTTGTGCAGTCTCGGGTTATTGTTATCGTCAATTCAGGCCCCTAAAAGGCAGCTGGTGCAAAAATGGTGTAAATCAGAGGTTATCAGTCCCAAAAGTCATTGCAGCTCTGAGGGAATCCCGTTTGTGTTCATATCCTGCCGTGACAGTAAACCATGTGTGGGGCATCTCCATCTCCGGGTTTGTGCTGGTGTTCAATGTGGTCATGCTTCTGATCGGCCTTTTGGTTATCGGCAAAGGCTTTGCTGTAACCACATTGGCCAGTACATTTCTGTATCCCATCTTTTTGGAAGTGTGCCAACGGGCAATGGGCGGTCTGGTTCTGACCACCGATATTCTCCTGTGCACTGTCTTTTCCGGTTTGGGTATTGGAATCGCCCTGGGCATCGTGATCCGTTCCGGTGCTTCCACCGGCGGCATGGATATTCCGCCTCTGGTGCTGAACAGACTGTTCCGCATTCCTGTTTCGGTGGGTATGTATGCCTTTGATTTCTGCATCCTTCTGATGCAGGTGCTGTTCCGTCCCTTTGAAAATATCCTGTACGGCATTATTCTATTCATCATCTATACCATCGTTTTGGACAAAATGCTGCTCTTCGGCAACAGCAAAACAGAACTCAAAATCGTCAGCGAAAAATGCCGTGAAATCAGCGATTCCATCTTGACGCAGGTAGACCGGGGTGTTACATTGCTGGATATCGAAAGCGGCTATCTTCACAAAAAGGGTCAGCTGGTGCTGAGCATCATCTCCACCAGAGAACTGATCAAGGTGGAACGGCTGGTCAGAGATATTGATCCGGAATGCTTTATAGTTGTCAGCCGGGTCAGCGAGGTTCGTGGCCGGGGCTTCTCTCTGAATAAGCAGTACCAGTAACAGGAAAAGGGGAATCCTTATGGACAGACGGCAGAAGAAAACAAGAGATGCCATTTTTAAGGCTCTACGGACGCTGATGGAGCAAAAGCAGTACAGCGCCATTACCGTGCAGGAGATCATTGACGAAGCCAATATCGGCCGCAGCACTTTCTATGCCCATTTTGAAACCAAGGATGATCTGCTCCGGAGCCTGTGCAGTGAGATCTTTTATCATGTATTCACGGATCTGCTTCCCCAGGAAGAAGATGCCCTGGACTGCAAAAATCTGGAACTGAAGCTGGGCCATATACTCTATCATCTGAAGGAAAACCAGGTAAATATCTGCGGCATCATTGCCACCGACGTTGACGGCCTGTTCATGGCCTATTTCAAGCAATACCTGACGCAGCTGTTCTCACGGTATACGATGCTGTTTCCACAGGAAGTGCCGGAGGATTTCCTGATCCACCATCTGGCAGGTAGTTTTGCAGAGACGGTGAAATGGTGGGCATCCAAGAATATGGAGCCTGTTCCGGAGCTAGTCGCGGGATATTATATAGCTGTTGCCAAAAGATAAATAATGCAAGCCGCCGATGCAAAGAAAACATCGGCGGCTTGATCTTTATATGTCCGTTTCTCGGGGGTTATTCTGGCTGCATGACTTCCAGCATCATCCTGGCACCTAACCGAAAGCTATTCTGAAACAGTAAACACTCTGCCATGGCCTGGTATTCCCGGACACAGTCCTGATACCGGAAGAATAGGTCTTTCTGGACATCTGTCATGGTGGCAAGAAGCTTTTCCTCGTTCCTGTTGATTAGCTGGAGTGTTTCTTTATATTCTTTATTTGGGCTGGTATCATATTCTGTTGGTTCAATGTTACCATACCAGAATTCTTCCAGAATGTTCATACCGCTTCCTCCCCATAGATCAGTTCCCGGAGGATGATCTCCTCTGCCCGATTGCGGATGCTGTTCATATGCTGTGCCCATGCAAAGGGATTCTCTACCTTCAGAACTTCCGTGATACCCTCTGTTTGCTGCATCTGACGCACGATTCTGTCTAACCGCTCCTGCGCCTGCTCGTTCAGATCTGCAAGATAGCTATGGAAATTGCCGGACAGTGCCAGCAGGTTGAATCGAATGGGATGATGCTCCTTCAGATAATTCCTGTGCATTCGGCCCCACTTTCCGATGGGACGGGTTTCTTCTGGTAGTTTCAGATTTGGGATATAATAATCACCGCAGCGGATATATTCAATATTCATATCAAAGCTCCTTTCTATGGTGTACACCATTGTAGCTTTTTCGCTGCGGTTTGTCGAACTTGTCACGATGCAGAATTCATAAAAAGAAAAGACCGTATGAATTCCGGAAGAATTCATACGGTCATTTACTTTTGAACACTGTCCTTTACTGTCTGACGTTCCAATAGTCAAAATAAAGCATTTACATTGATTGGTGTAAGAGTGGTGTAAAAGCGTAAGTTTAAGCTAAATATGGTTTCAAAAACCCATTGCAGCTCTAAGTTATTTCAGTTTCAGATCAGTCCTGGGGCTTCATGGTGGGGAAGAGGATGACTTCGCGGATGGTATCGGTGCCGGTGAGCATCATGACGCAGCGGTCGATGCCCATGCCCATGCCGCCCGTGGGAGGCATGCCGTATTCCATGGCGTTCAGGAAGTCCTCGTCCAGCATCTCAGTCTCGTCGTCACCGCGCTCACGCTGCTCCACCTGCTTCATGAAACGGCCTCTCTGATCCACGGGATCATTCAGCTCGGAGTAGGCATTGGCCAGCTCACTGTGGCAGACGAACAGCTCGAAACGCTCGGTCAGACGGGGATCTTCGGGGCTGCGCTTGGTCAACGGACTGACTTCCACGGGATACATAGTAATGAAGGTGGGCTGGATCAAATGCTCTTCCACTCTCTGGTCAAAGCAAGCATACAGGGCGTTGCCCCATGTCTTTTCTGCAGCATCAGCCAGCTC
>JAFYLN010000184.1 GCA_017537045.1 Oscillospiraceae bacterium
CGTGGCAATCTCCTGGTACAATCCATCGATAAATGCCGAAAAATCAAACATCGTACCGGGAGATTCCCACGTCGGGGCTTCGCCCCTCCTCGGAATGACATCCTTGGTGGTGCGGTGCAACAGTACGTTAAACATCAATTTACCGTTTCATTCTCGTATACAGCTTGTCCATTGCCGTGCGCAGGGGTTTGAACAGAATCAGGGCAATGCCGAAATTGCCGCCGCAGTGGAGCAGGTCAAAGGGAATGCCCGATACCCATTTGGCAGCAGCATAGCCGAAGCCGCCGATGAAAATATCCACGATGCCGCAGAGCGCGCCAAACATCAGGCCGAACACACCGCTGAGCAATGCCCACGCCAGCGGCTGCTGCGACCTGCGCATCAGGATCGCGCCGAAAGCCAGAACCGTCCAGACATACAGGTAGTAGATATTCCAGATGCTGATACCGTAGAACAGAATTTCCATAACCACGAACACATACACCGGATACAGGCATTTCCATCCGAAGACTGCCGCAAAGCTCATCACCAGCAGGCTCACCGGCTCAATATTCGGCAGCGGTGCCATGGCCACCTGCAGCGCAAAGGTCAATGCGCCCAGCACACCGAACAGCGCCAGCTCCTGTATGCTCAGGGCGTTCTTTCGCTTAGCCAATGGTATACACCAGTTTGAAGGTATCGCCATCAGCAATGGGGATCTGGTCAGCACCGGTGATAGCGGCTTCCTCGCCTACAAACACCTGCCACCAGCCATTGTCCACGTTCCAGTCAGCTTTCTCACCGTCAGCGGTATCAAAATACAGGCCGAATTCGCCGTAGCTGCCCACAACGATATTCTCATTTACCAGCACCTTACCCAGATATTCTTCATCTGTCTGGCAGGTGAATGCTTTTTCACTGCCATCTTTATGAACGACTGTAACGGTGATGGTCTTGCTGCCGGCTGTGGTTTCGGGACGGGTCGCCAGAAAAACGCCCAGCATGACCGCCACACAGGCGATCAGTGCAACGGCAACGAGGATGAGCTTCTTATTCTTCATAGTTTTTACCTCCAAAAATAAAATAGGCTGCGGCACCAAAAAGATGCCACAGCCGTTTTTCTGTGATCAGTTCACTCCCATAACGCGCAGGAGCGAGGAAAACTGCATTGTAGGTCTTCTGACTCGTGCCTAGCGGAAGCTCCGCAGCCGTTTCCGTCTTCCCGGGAAATTCCCAGTGACTGGCTTTCGCCAAAGAAACGGCCGTCAACACATACAGCGGCGGTACCGTTCGGGATTCGCACCCGATTGTCTTGTTCAGCAGAGCCGGTTCATCGCCGGCACTGCCACAAAGCAGCTTATGAAGTTATATTCAATATAGCACCGGACTATTTTGTTGTCAAGAGGTAAAAATTGCAGGTTTTCCTGATGTTTTCTTTGACTGTACCGGCGCTCTATGCTATAATAATAAATTGAAATGTTATGGGAAACGCAAACGGAGGAATCAATATATGCGAATGAGAAGAATGAAAAATTTGGAGTCCCGCATGGAAAAGTGTGCCGCTCTGCGCATCACCAATCCTGCTGATCTTAAGGGCAGCTGGAGAAATCTCAAGAAGGACTGCACCGCCCTGTGGGTGGAGGTCGGCTGCGGCAAGGGCAAGTTCACCGCCGAAACTGCCGAAGCAAATCCCGATGTGCTGCTGATCGCCGTGGAACGCTGCAGGGAGGCCATGGTCGTTGCCATGGAGAAAGCGCTGTCCATGGGATTGAAGAATGTGTTCTACATCGATATGGACGTTGCAAATATTGAAGAGATCTTTGCAGGCGAGGAAATCGACCGCCTGTTCATCAACTTCCCCGATCCCTGGCCCCGCAAAAAGAATGCCAAGCGCCGCCTGACCTACCGCACCTTCCTTGACAAATACTGCCGGGTCATCAAGGCCGGCGGCGAGATCCACTATAAGACCGACAATGCGCCCCTCTTCGAGTTCTCTGTGGAGGAGTTTGCGGCCTGCGGTCTGGAAGTGAAGAACCTGACCCGGAATCTGCATGAGAACGGCATTGTGGGTATCATGACCGGCTATGAAGAGAAATTCCATGCCCTCGGTACGCCCATCAACCGCTGCGAGGTAGTGTGCAGACCCTTCATCCTGCCCCCCGAAGAGAAAAAGCAGAAGGAAGAATAATATATTTGTTTCAAATTGATGTTTGTTGCCCCATGCAGCGTGGATAACGTAGGGGCGGCGTTTCGCCGCCTGCGCAGAGAAATGTTGCGAATTCGCCGAAAGCCAATACGAATACGTCAAATTCTGCCGCACGGGCGGCTAATAGCCGCCCCTACGACAGCATCGATAGACTGTACGACAAACTAAAATTTGAAATCTTTAAGGAGTAACATATGACCTATCATGCAGGAAACTGTGACATTGCCGTCATCGGCGCAGGCCACGCGGGTATCGAAGCCGCGCTGGCTGCGGCGCGGCTGGGCATGCACACGATCCTATTTACCATCAATCTGGATGCCGTTGGCAACATGCCCTGTAACCCCGCCATCGGCGGCACGGGTAAGGGTCATCTGGTGCGCGAAATCGACGCTCTGGGCGGCGAGATGGGCGTAGCTGCAGACAAAGCCTGCATCCAGTACCGCATGCTCAACCGGGGGAAAGGCCCCGCTGTCCACTCTCTGCGTGCGCAGGCTGACCGCCGCAAATACCAGCAGGTGATGAAGCAGACGCTGGAGCAGCAGGAAGACTTAGAGCTGAAGCAGGCACAGATTACGAAGATCTTGACCCAAAACGGCTGCGTCACCGGCGTGCAGACCCAGCTTGGTGCCCTCTATGATGCCAAGGCGGTCATCATCGCATCCGGCACGTATCTGGACAGCACCATCATCATCGGCAATAGTATCATCGAATCCGGCCCCGACGGCATGCACCCCAGCCGTGGTCTGGCCGACAACCTGCGCGCCCTCGGTCTGCCCCTGCGCCGTTTCAAGACGGGCACCCCGCCCCGCATCAACCGCCGCAGCGTGGACTTTTCCAAAATGGAACTGCAGCCCGGTGACGAAATTCCTGAACCCTTTTCTTTCCGCACGGAAGAAAAGATCTACAATAATGCCGTCTGCTACCTGACCTACACCAACGAGCAAACCCATCGCATCATCCGTGAAAACCTGCACCGCAGTCCCATGTATGATGGCACTATCTCCGGCGTGGGTCCGCGCTACTGCCCCAGCATCGAGACAAAGATCGTCCGCTTTGAAGACAAGCCCCGCCATCAGCTCTTCATCGAGCCCTGCGGTCTGGACACCGAGGAACTCTACATTCAGGGCTTTTCCTCTTCTCTTCCCGAGGATGTGCAGCTTGCCATGATGCGCACCATTCCCGGCCTTGAAAACGCCGAGATGATGCGCCCAGCTTATGCCATCGAATATGAATGCGTTGACCCCACTGCCCTGCTGCCCACACTGGAGACCAAGGCAATTTCCGGTCTTTACGGTGCCGGTCAGTTCAATGGTACCTCCGGTTATGAAGAAGCTGCCGCACAGGGTTTGGTCGCCGGTGTCAATGCGGCATTGAAGCTGCAGGGAAAAGCACCCTTTATCCTGACCCGTGACACCAGCTATATCGGCACGCTGATTGACGATCTGGTAACCAAGGGCACGGAAGAGCCCTACCGGATCATGACCAGCCGCAGTGAATACCGCCTGCTGCATCGGCAGGACAATGCCGACCAGCGGTTGACCGCCATGGGCGCAGCGATCGGTCTGGTTCCGCCCGAACGTCTCAGAGAAGTTGAGGAAAAGTATGAAGCCGTCCGGCGGGAGATAAACCGGTTGGAGGGCAGTGGTATTCCCGCCTCCGATGCGTTGAACGCCATGCTGGCGCAGCGGGGCAGTACCCCTGTTGCCAACTCTGCCCGCCTTGCCGATCTTTTGCGCCGCCCGCAGGTGACTTATGCAGACATTGCCCCCTTCGACCCCGAACGTCCTGCCCTTTCTGCAGCCATTACCGACGAAGTGGAAATTCAGATTAAGTATGCAGGATATCTTGCCCGTCAGGAAAAGCAGGTAGCTGAGTTTAAAAAGGAAGAGTCCCGCCGCCTGCCCGATGGTATTGACTACAATTCCATTACCGGACTGCGGCTGGAAGCACGGCAGAAGCTGTCGGATATCCGCCCCATGTCCATCGGTCAGGCCGGCCGCATTTCCGGTGTCAGCCCGTCTGATATCGCCGTGCTCCTCATCTGGCTGGAACAGCAGAAATAACGCACAAATGCCCGCAATGCTGCGGGCATTTCTGTTTGGAGTTCAAACTTCAGTTTGTCGCTGCGATGCAGCAGCACCCTTGCCTCCCCTTTGGGGGAGGTGGCTGAGCATCGCGAAGCCGGAGAGGGTTATTTTGTGCCCTCTCAGTCAAAAATCAAAGATTTTTGCCAGCTCTCCCAGAGGGAGAGCCAAGTGCTTTGCCGGAACGCCAAACATCAATTTATATTTCTGCAAAAAACATCGCCCGGGCGGTTTCGTCCGGGCGATGTATGATTTTCCTTATTCTACAGAGATCATGTAGTAATACACAGGCTGGCCGCCGCGGAGCAGATTCACGTCTGCATCGGGGCAGATTTCTGCGAACAGGTCTGCAGTCTTCTGGGCATGCTTTTCCTTGACATCGGCGCCGTAGTAAATGGTGATATACTCCTTGCCGTCATCCCGAACCTTCTGAGCCAGGCTCTTCAGCAGCACCTTGATGTCCTGGCTGGTGCCGAAGAGCTGGCTTCCATACAACGCCAGATAGTCACCCTCATGGATGTCGTAGCCATCGAAATCGGAGTTGCGGGCTGCATAGGTGATCTGCATGGTGTCAACCGTTGCCAGAGATTCTGTCATGGCTTCCACATTTTCTTCTTCGCTGCCGTCGGGATTGAAGTTCAGCATGGCGGTGACGCCCTGGGGAACGGTCTTGGAGGGGATGACAACCACCTTCTTGGGGGTCAGCGCATCCACCTGCTCTGCTGCCATGATGATATTCTTGTTGTTGGGCAGCACGAAAACGGTCTCGGCAGGAACCTTGTTGACAGCCTCCAGAATGTCCTGGGTGCTGGGATTCATGGTCTGGCCGCCGGAGATGATGCCGTCGGTGCCCAGATTGGCGAATACATCCGCAAGGCCGTCGCCTGCGCAGACGGAGACTACGCCGAAAGGCTTCTCAGGCTCGGCGATCTTGGGAGCCAGCTCCTGCTCGCTCATGACCTTTTCGGTGTGCTGCAGGCGCATGTTTTCGATCTTGACGGTGACAAAGGAGCCATAATCAATCGCCTCATGCAGTGCCTTACCGGGATCATTGGTGTGCACATGAACCTTGATGATCTCCTCGTCGTCAACCAGCACCAGACTGTCGCCCAGGCTGGACAGGAACTCCCGGAGCTTCTCCGGATCGTTGTCGTTCTCACGCTGGATAATGAACTCGGTGCAGTAGGTGAAGGTGATATCCTCGGTGTCGAAGTCGTCAAAGTTGGCGGACTCCCTCACTTCGGCAGTTGCCATACCCTCGGGAACCACCACGTCCTCACCACGCAGAGCCAGCAGCATGGCTTCCAGTGCATAGACCCAACCCTTGCCGCCTGCATCCACAACGCCTGCCTTCTTCAGAACAGGGTTCATGTCGGTGGTGCCGGCGAGGGCAACCTTTGCCTCTTCCAGAGCGGCCTCGTGAACAAATTCGATGTGGTTATTCTCCTGTGCGGCGGATCGTGCCTTGGATGCGGCCAGTCTTGCAACAGTCAGGATCGTACCCTCGGCAGGCTTCATAACAGCCTTGTAGGCTGCGTCAACGCCCTCCTGCAAGGCATCTGCCCACAGGACGCCGTCAGCGGTCTCCGCGCCCTTGAGCTTCTTGGAAATGCCGCGCAGCAGCAGGGACAGAATCACGCCGGAGTTACCTCTTGCACCGCGCAGCATGGCAGAAGCAGTGACAGCGGATGCCTTTTCCAGAGAAGGATCCTCGGTCTTGCGCAGGTCGTTTGCTGCAGCGTTGATGGTCATAGACATGTTGGTGCCGGTGTCGCCATCGGGCACAGGGAACACGTTCAGGTCGTTGAGCTGCTGCTTGTGGATTTCAATGGATGCTGCCGCACTGAGCATCAGGCGGCGAAAATCAGCGCCGTTAATGGTTTGTCTCAATTTCTATTCCCTCCGAATTATCAGCCGATCATCATGGAGTCGACATACACATTGACAGCGCGCACTTCCGTGCCGGTGCACTTGTGCACCACATAGCGCACCTCGGAAATAATGGATGCGCCAACAGCATTCAGGTTCACACCGTTATCAACGATGATATGCAGGTCAATGGAAATGGTATCGTCCTCATGGAACTGAACGCGCACACCCTTGCTCACAGACTCCTTACGCAGCAGGTGGTAAACACCGTCGGTCACAGAACGGGCAGCCATACCCTTGACACCGAAGCAGTTTGCTGCTGCGGTGCCCACAATCTCCGTGTAGACACTGGCAGAGATATTCACGTTGCCGTTTTCGTTATTTTGATGGATCATAGTAAACCTCCAGTTTATGAAAGTAATAGTGAAAAGTGAAAAGTGAATAAGTGTGGAGTCCACTGTGCGGACATTTGGGAATCCATGCGCCTGTGGCGCATACATTACCTATTCACCATTCCCTGTTACTTCTTCACTGTGAACCTGTTCGCTCACACCATGGATGCTTCCCAGCAGGAGGGAGCTTCCAGACCCATCATCTTGACGATGGTGGGAGCCACGTTTGCCAGACCGTAGGCACCTTCCTTGACTTCCCACTTGGTATCCTTATCGTAGATGATGAAGGGAACGGGATTCAGGGAGTGGGCGGTACGGACGGAGGTCTTGCCCTTCTTGGTCTCGGTCATCTGGTCGGCGTTGCCATGGTCTGCAGTAATCAGGACGGTATAGCCGTACTTATCAGCAGCCTCGATGATGGCCGCGAGGCCCTGGTCGACGCACTCCATGGCGTAGACAACAGCTTCCATGACGCCGGTGTGACCGACCATGTCGCCGTTGGGGAAGTTGCAGCGCAGGAAGTCGAACTTCTTGGAAGCCATGTTCTCGACCATCTTCCCAGTGATTTCCCTGGACTTCATGGCAGGTGCCTGCTCGAAAGGAATGACATCGGAGGGGATCTCCTCGTAAATTTCCAGAGATTCGTCGACCTTGCCGGAGCGGTTGCCGTTCCAGAAATAAGTCACATGGCCGTACTTCTGAGTCTCGGAAATGGCGTACTCGCGGATGCCTGCCTTGCACAGAACCTCGGTCAGGGTGTTCTTGATAACGGGGGGCTGCAGCAGGTAGTTTTCGGGGATGTTCAGGTCTGCATCATACTGCAGCATGCCGGCAAACTTGACACCGGTGTAATCGCCGCGGTCGAACTTATCGAAGTCCTTGCGGTCGAAAGCAAGGCTGATCTCCTGAGCGCGGTCGCCGCGGAAGTTGAACAGAATGACGCTGTCGCCGTTTGCGATCTTGCCAACAGGCTCACCGTCACGGGCGATGACGAAAGCGGGCAGATCCTGGTCGATCACGCCGGTTTCGGCACGGTAGGTCTCGATTGCCTCGGTAGCAGATGCGAAGAGGCGACCCTGACCCTGGACATGGGTTCTCCAGCCCAGCTCGACCATAGCCCAGTTAGCTTCGTAACGGTCCATGGTCACCTGCATACGGCCGCCGCCGGAAGCGATGGCGTAGTCATAACCCTCACCCTTCAGCTCAGCCAGAACTTCTTCCAGCTGGCCCACATACTCCAGAGCGGAGGTAGCGGGAACGTCACGGCCGTCCAGCAGGATGTGGCAGTAAGCCTTCTTCAC
>JAFYLN010000185.1 GCA_017537045.1 Oscillospiraceae bacterium
GCGTCTATGTACTTCTTCACTGTATTACGGCTCATCCCCACCGCATCACCGATGGTGCGGTAGCTGGGATAGCACTGGTAGGTCTTCCGGTTCTCCCGGAACATCAGGTAGGCGTACACTGCGATTTCCCCGGCGCTCATTCCCAGATTGAATATCTTCTTCGGCATGGGAAAGAAATTCCGGGCGCCGTCACGCTTACGGCTCATCGTTCCAGCTGGCTTTGCATCCAGCGCAGGAACTGGTCCTTGGGTACCACCAGACGGGTTCCCACCTGCAGGGTAGGAAAACCATCTTCGTGCATCAGTTCATAGGCCGAGGACTGGGAGATTCCCAGAAGACCGGCCACGATCTTGGCATTCAGAAACAGCGGCAGTTCGTTGTAGTCTTTGTAAATTGATTCCTTCATTGTACCTCCATATTGTTGCTCTGAGATTGTTGACTGTGACCATCTTCATCAGCTCCTTCGTTTTTCAGAATGGGTACACACGGACAGCGTCCGTAATAAGTGAAAAATGTTGACCCGCATCTTACCTCCTTGTCTTGGTTTCCTTCTCTTTCGAATGTTTTTCATTAACTTGTCCACATTCTAACACCGGGCCAATCTCTTTTTCCAAAGAATTATGTCGCCCAGAAAAAAGTTTCATCTTTTTTCTTTCCCTTACTCCGGGAACCCGATTCCTGGCTTTCTGGACTTCCAAACGAGGGCCACAGCCGCCCAACGGCGGGCAAACTCCCCTGTCCCCGTATTCTTACCCTTCCAGTTTCGAAATCCCCAAACCGTCCCGCACGGTGGCTCAAACCGTGCGTGTCCGCTTTTCTTTGTTTCAGCGGACCAATTTCTGAAAACAAGACTTGCATTCTCCGGCAATCAGAGGTAACATCACACAAACTTTTTCGGAGGTGTTCCCCATGGCTGATTTTTTCCAGATCCTCAAAGCCAACATAGACAACAACCCGCCCCAGCACGGCGACGGAACTTCCGTCCTCACCATGCTTTACGAAGCCTACTCCCAAACAAACCAGATGGACGACGCCCAGCTGAAACAGGATTTTGAAACCCTCTACCAGCAGATGAACGGCATGTCCCTACAGGAGATGGACCAAATCCTCGATCCCGTCTGCTCCCTCTGCAGAAGCCACCAAAGAACAGGATTCATCGAGGGCGTGAAGGTCGGTGTGAAGCTGAGAGAGGAATTGACAGCAGAATAAAAAAGAGAACGCACAGTGCAGATCAAAAACTGCACTGTGCGTTCTTACTTTTCAGTTATCTTGCGCCTATTTTCTTCTTTTCCTGCGGAAAATTTTGTTAAATTCCAGAAGTATTACATTACTCGCTAACTATCTTGGTACGGTTGATATCGTCAATGAACTTACGCTTGTTGCCAATAGACTTAGGAATCTAAAATAAAAAGAGTACAGTTACATCGATCGTCTGAACCTTATGCGCTCTGAGAAGCCCAGTCTTCTTGGATAGTATCCAGATATAGGTGTAAACACCGGTGTTGCAGGATATCTGATCCGGCAACGCCACAATAGCTTCCAGCAGATGATTGTTCCACACATAATGACGAATTGCTATCATGCCGCTGCCTATATCAGTGGAAAACAGAATAACGCCGTTGAATAGATGGCAATACGAACATCAGCCTCAGCCTTTTCCAGCAGACTCTGCAAGAACAGTAGCTACCGTCACTAACGCTGGGAGTACCAGCCACAAAACAGTTATTAGGCTGCTTCAGTTCCGTTTTAACCTTCTTCTTTTCAGTCTTACATTCCGCACCGAAGGGCGGGTTGGTGATCACATCGCTTCTTTTTCCCGTTCACTATTTTGATAATCGCTTCGGCAATAGCTGTTGCATCCATTTCCGAATTATCCCGGCCAAAGCTTATACGTATTGTACCCTCTGCATATTCAGAAGGGACACCAATTGCTTTAATAACATGGGATACTTGATTATTCACAGAATCGCAAGCCGATCCAGTGGAGATATAAATGCCGAATAGATCTAGGCGATGGAGCAACAATTCTCCGTTCATCCCCTTTATCGATATGTTAATATTACCGGGGACCCGGTTTGATGAACCGTTACGGATAAAATCGACATTTGCTCTTTCTAGCGTGCCTAGGAATGTGTTTTCGATATCCAATAGACGCGCGGCAGTATCGAACATCTCAGTACAGTGCTTCTTGAGCGCAACAGCCATGCCAACAATGGATGCGACATTTTCTGTACCTGCTCGCAACCCAAATTCTTGTGAACCGCCATCGGCATATGGTAAAATTTTTGTTCCTTTGCGTATATACAAAAACCCAATACCTTTAGGACCGTTAAATTTATGAGCAGAAGCGGAGAGCATGTCAACATCTAGCGCCTTTACATCAATTGGAATGTGGCCGACAGCCTGAACTGCATCGGTGTGAAATAACGCCCCTCTACTATGAGCGATGGCAGCTAGTTCTCTAATAGGTTCTATTGTGCCAATTTCGTTATTGACCATCATAATAGAAACAATACTTGTTGTGGGAGTAATCGCATCACGAAGCGTTTCAGGCAATACCGTACCCTCAGACGAAACCAGAAGATATTCGACTGGTACCCCCAGGTGGTCCAACGCAGAACAAGTGTGCAAAATCGCATGATGTTCAATCTGACTAGTAATTACAGTATCGGCCAGTCGGTTCAAGGCCACACCCTTAATCGCCCAATTATCGCTTTCTGTGCCGCCGGACGTGAAGAATATTTCTTCTGGGTCTGCTCCTATGCAGGAAGCAATTATGGTGCGTGCTTCTGCAAGTGCCTGCTTGGGTTTTCTTGCAAATGAATATGGCTGAGAAGTATTTCCATACTCGTCTTGAAGCCAAGGGAGCATCGCTTCAAACGCATCTCTATCAAGTTTTGTAGTCGCTGCATTGTCTGCGTATACAATTCGCTTCACTGTTAATCTCCTTTAAGCATTATAGACGACTTCGGGAATGTTTCTTTTGCCAGGAACATCAAATTCTCTGGGATCAATGATACACAACTGCTTCTTAATTACAGCTCTCATTTCCATTGCGGGCTTGAGGCAATAATGTTCAAATTCTTCCTGAGTAATATCATCACGAGACTGCACATGAGGGAATAACAACTTTATATAAGCAGTACAGAGACGTTTAATTGCGGTGAGATCTCGCTTGTCGGCATTCGGTCTATAGGAAATCATTTCTTCAACAATTGCGGCATAACTCAAATCACTTCGCAGTTCATGCAAAACCTCAGCAAAGTATTCGGTGTTTATAGCCCACCCCTTAGCAATCATACCAGTTGTCATTCGGGGGATTTGCCAGCCCGGGATAAAACCGTGGAAACGGTCCAGGGTGGCAGATTCACCGAACACCTCGCTGATATGTTCGACCATATTTTTGTTAATGTCGAATCGTTCAGCATCAATGTTACCCAGGACGATTACTCCTGCTTCAGCAGTAAGAGCTGCATCAAAACCTTTTATTTCGCCAAATTCCATATAATGCTTAAGAGCTTGCTGGATTTGGCCAGGCTGTTCAAATGTGATCGACTGTACTTCATCAAAACCAACATAGTCAAAACGAGTTAACAAGCCACCCGTCTTCTTAGCGTTGTCATAAATAAGCGATGCGCGAGATACTGTACCGCCGCTAATCAGCCATCCACGCTTGCTTATTTTTTCAAAGACATAGCTTTTACCAGTTCCTTTAGGAGCGAGTTCAATCAAGTTTACTCTTTTTTCAACAAACGGTAGTAATCTCCTGAGGAAATATAGCTTCTTCTCCTCGCTGACATCGCCATTCTCATCTACATATCCTTCAGGGTTATAGTCAACAGCAGTCAGTACAACATCGATCCATTCATGAATATCGAATTCTCGTCTCGCCTCTCGGTAGAAATCAAGATCTACTGAATACGGACAGAAAGGTCTGTACCCAACCATGGTGATTACACCTTTGGGATTGGATGACGTACCTTCCATTGTCCACATCAGCGATATGATTCCCCAATTTTCGCTTTCATGAAGCAATGTCGACTGCCATTCTTCAGCAACGTCGTAAGCAACAACGCCAGCAGCACCGCCCTTAGCCCCACCAAAGTCTGGCAACTCAAATTTTGTTTTACCTGTCTTGATGTCAACACTTACACGAAGACGAGCTAGGAACTGTACAGTTTCACCATTTACCATCTGGAATTTGTACTGCTCAAAGTCGTTTTTATTGGGGATGTTTCTCTTGATATACCTGCGAACACTATCATAATCAACCATGCCGTCTTCATCCGAAAATTTCATGACGAGCCAGTCACGCATATATGATGGCATACTTAGGTTTGAAAAGTATTCACTACGCTGCGGATCTTTCAAGACAACCATATCCGCGAACACTTCTCGAATTTTGCTTTCTAGCATGATTGGTCCTCCTTAAAGAAAGAGCGTACAGCCCTGTTCCTTAAACTCCTTGATCTTGATAACCAAATCTTGCTCATCACATCCGAAATATTCCGCCATGCAAGGCAAGCAATAGAATTCTTCTGTATCAACATCAATCATCTTCTGAGCAAGTGCAATTTCATCTTTACTCAGTTTTTTGCTGCATTCGCAGCATACTTTTTTCCTCATGGTAAATCACCATCCCCACCGATTGCGGACTTAATCGTGATATCAGAAGTCAACACAATCTTATTATTTGCTTGGATATGAGGCGTATAAGTGCCCTGCTTGAGACCAGCAAAAACAACGCTCCAGCTCAGCCCACCGTCAGCAGAGGATACGAGGGCATCAATTCCAGCAACTTTCACCTGCAACTGCTGAACAGGTTTGTTGAATTCCAGGACCAGTTTAGCTTTCTTCATCATGATTTTCACAGTACTCTTGTCCCATTGTGCTGTTAAGGGAATCTCCTGATTAGTGTCGATGACAACGATTGGAACGAGCACCTCTTCGGGGGTAGCGCCACCGTGGACTTCACCGTATACGGGATTATCATCGTCAGCACCAGCGGCAAAGCCTGACTGTTTAAAATGGTCATAATTTGAATAAACGGCAAACTGTGTCCCATCAGCCTTTTTGACGCATTTTACATTAGGCATGAAGTATGTAGTATTCGAAGGGAGTTTGCAATATCTACCATGGCTACACACAGTAGCATCCTGAGGAGAAATCATGCCTTCTTTGGTGTGGAAGCATCTAGCAGCTAAACGACTGGTCCCATGGTCTCCTGTTACAATAACACGACGGTACCGCTTCAGCATCTCTGTAATCTTCGTATGAATTCCAGTAACAAATGCAAGCTGCTCCTCAACACAAGCGTAGTAGTCAGGTTCGTCAATTACGCCTTTATGAGCCAACTTGTCCAATTTATCAAGTTTCTCGTAAGGGATGTCCATGTCGTTCCACAGAGCATTATAGCAGGTTTCGGTAGGCAAATTAGAATGTACGATGGCTGTTTTCTTAATTGTTGCATCGCAATTTTGCGATACAGACCAGGTCAAAAGTGGGAGCCACTCTGCGCCCATAGCATCGACCCACAGAATTGCAGTTTCGCCATCAATGTGGTCAGATAGGACTGAGTACCGATTCTCATAGGAGTCAACGTCGAAACCGTTAAAATACAAGTCGTCATCAAATGGTACTGTGTTTTCCAATTTATGGGACTTATATCTCGACATGTAGGCGGTATACTCTTCGTCAGTCTTATGAATACCATGGTTAAGGTATTCATAGAGCTCTGGGTATATTTCTTTCAATTTACCGCTAGAATAGACCTGCACTGAATCGGAACGCATCCATTTACCAACCATGCGGATAAGATAAATACGCTCTTTTCTGCTCACTCCGGTCATAAAATCGAGACGTCTTTCATAAGCCGGAATGTTGTCAAGCTCATTGAAAAACTTTTCATCAGGAAGTATAGCCATCCCAGATACCAGTTTTCTATACTCATCAATCCACTCGGGTCTGTTTAAGCGAACTCCAAATATTTCATGCATAATTTTATCAGGAATATCTGTAACATTGGAGGATTGTGAGAAACAATGGCTTGTATAACTATTGTCGGGGTGAATACTAAGCCAGAGTGCGACAATCTTCTTATGGGAAAGCGACATATTTTTCCATTTTCCCATTATATCAATACCATTGAATGTTGCTACATTCAATATACTTAACAGAGCTTCGTCGAGAGATTTTCCTTTTAGCGCGTAATCGAGCAATTCGTTCTGCATATCAGGGTGACAGTTGGCAGTTGTGAGTACTTCAGAACCCTTCATGTGCTCTTTGATGAATGCCAACGTATCCTTAACGACATGAATCGAAACTGAGCCATTGGTTGTTTGAACACTATTGCATCGCTTGGTTAGAAGAACGAATTCTTCACCGTCAGAAGCAGGATCTTCCCAGTATTCGAACCAATCTTGAAGTCCTATTTTAAGGTCGCCTTTAATAGCATCAAGTTTAGTTATATATTGATCAAAGACACCGGAGAGTACCAAGAGATTCAAATTTTGCTCATTTTCATTTGGGTCTGAGCAGTCAAAGTAAAAGTCCTGCTGTCTTACATCGCCAGAAAGGTTGAGCGCGCTGTCAAACCATTGTGCTTCACATCCCCACAAGGGGATGATTATTCTCCCCGTACTTGAAGCAGGGGCTTGATAACTCCACAGACTTGCAAATCGACGGTCGATGGCCTCTTTTTTAGAGAACAGACGTAAATACTCACTTACGCCGGTCAGTATAAGCCATTCATTCTGATACTTTGCTGCTTTCAGTTTTTCATATTTGGGCATCACGTCCATATTGGAAAATAGCTCCGACGATTTCACAATACGGATGTCGCTTATTTTTTTGAGTTCAGAAAGCAATTTGCAATACTGAGCCACATTTTTGACCATAATTGCGCGACAGGGGAAGCGAGAGGCTATTGCCTCTTGCTTCTCTTTCTGTAAACCCGCCACAACATTTTTGATCGTCATAATGTTGCCTCCTTCAATTAGTCAGCAAAGATGTCACAGAACTCAGGATGCGCATCCAGGAAAGCTGCGACACGGTCTCTCAGAATGGTATCCTTCATGCTACGAACATTAGCTTTGGTACCTGCAAGTTTTTCTTTCTTTGCCTTTTCCTGCTGGGCCTTCTTCAGCATACGCTGCAGAGAGCTCAAATCTGTAATGGACCACATACTCATATCATTACCAAACTCGATCTTGGCTTTTGTAAGAAGCGATGCTCTTTCCGTATCCCAGATATCTTCAAACTCAGTACCAACGGTTGCCAGGAAAGCAGCCTCAATTTTTGCATTATCCGTAAGAATGGAATTATCCATAGCTTTCAGCGCTTGAATCGCAACAACAACAGCAGCGTCCACCGTATGGTTCTTCTTTTGAATATCGAGCAGGGTTTCAAATGGCTTTTTCAAGTCCTTCGGCAAAATCCACAGCAAGGGGGCCTCATGAATTGTACACCACTCGCGGATGGATTCAATACCAGAAATACTGCGCCACGTTTCTTGTAGTACAACCTTGTTCCTCGCAAAGCTAATTCGTCCAATCTGAGTCTGGAGCTCTCGTTCAAATACAGTAAGCGTCGTATCACAGGTCAGATCTTTTAGACCAGCGTACACTGCGGCAAGTTCTTCCTGTGTACAATCAGCTTGCTTAGAAGCAAGAATGTCGCTCAAAATAGGCTTTCCGTCAGTTAAGCAATCCTTAGCAAAAACGCCAAACTGGTTGAGAACATCAATATCAGCTTGACGTTCTTCCGAAGTCATATGCAATGCACCATTGCGAGAAATCTTATAAAGGATTTGAAGTGCAGGATACCAGGGTTTCTTCAACTGTTCAATTGCTACCATGGGGATACGCAGGAACTTGAAAAGATTTGCGAAATCTTTTTGCGCAGCCTCAAGACTGTGATACGCAACACCTTGGACATTGCCAATTGTCTCAATATAGCGATATTCGCCTGCAACATTAGTGAGCTTATCGGCAACTTGATCTTCAGTCCATGTGTAAATTGCGCCCTGCATTACAGAGTGAATCTTATCACTTAGTTCTTCGGGCTGGACTGCGAGTTTGGTCGCAATTTCATTCAGTTCAGGAGATGCTCCAAAAAGGAATGTACGGAATGCCGCAGCCATGGTGCTTTTGTCCTGGAAGGCTTTAGCCAGATTAACCTTAATCTTGCCTCTGCCCTGGAGCAGCTGAAGTACATTGCTCATTGCACTTTCAACATCGCCTTCCTGAGCAATAAATATCTGGATGTTGTCGATTACTTTCTCTGCAGCTACTCGAAAATCTTCACTAGTCCAAGTGTTTTTAGGAAGATACTTAAGTACCCAGAATGGCGCACCGGCCTTTGTAACCGCTTCTCTTGTGTTGTGATAGCCAGTAGTTTGTTCGGCCAACTGTGCAACAGACAGGCCAAAGATTCTACCAAGATAGTCACTGAAATTCTGCCAAGTAATCGATCCAGCAGATAAATAATCTGTAGTCATTTTGCCCTTACACATAGTAGAAACCATCTTACCAATGGTTGCCTCAGCAAGGACATGAGGAGACTGTGCACTATCAGTCCAAGTGTACTTACTGTTCTTATAGCAAGAGAACACATAGCCGAGAAGAACACCGCAAGCAATCGTATCATAATAGCCGTAAGGAGCGTGCTGGAGTTTTACCCAAAGGTCACCAATGTTGACCTTATGGCCAGATTCCATTTCCGTACGAACCAACGTAGCCAATGCTGCAATGCTGTCAGCAGCCTTACTGCCAGAAATCTCGGACATTTCCGCTATAGTAGCCAAATTCAAGACACCGACATTCTGTAATGCGTTAAGCACATTCTTAAGCTGGCTGTTTGTGCTTGCACGCTGGATACCTGCGGTAGGCGCACCATCGTTGCAAGACTTGTATGCGGTATTTGTTACAACGATATTTTCAGGAGCATACTTAAATACAACGTCCAACACCTGAGTTCGAATAGTCTTCCGGAGTTGAGCCATACCGTACTGATTGTTAAAGACCTGGTTGCCGTTATAGGCAATAATTTTGCTGCCACTGACTGCACTGCTAACCCATGCAGACACGATCGTAGAAGCTTCGATTTTATACTGATTAACTGCACCTGTCTGGCCAGAAGCACTTGCCATTTCCTGTTTTGTAATTGCAGTAAGCCACTTGTTACGTTTTTCATCAGTCAAGGGTTCTTTGACAAGTGCAATTGTCAATCTAGGTTCATTGGCATCAATTGACATTGCTTGCAATGTGGACTGGATAGAAACTGCTTGAGCATCGCTCTGAACAGTTACCAACAGCAACCCGAGTTTATAGGGAGACTTATCGAGTTCCTTAGTGATATCAGCCAATCTGTTTTTAATAGATGTGGTTTCCGCACAGCAAACAGCAATCTTCATTCGCTTGTTGGTTGCATCATTCTCATCGGCTGCTTGTTTTTCAAATGTTTGCGCAAAGATACCGTCCTTTGCAAACATCGAATAACGGCTGTGTTTTTTATCGTTAGCCGCATATTTTACAGGGAATTCATCATTGCCAGCACCCTTGAACGGAAGCTGCAGGCGCACATTATCATGGTTATCTTTGTCGAGGACAAGGATCTTACTGTCTTGCATAGTTTCAAGCAGATCGTGGATACTGTCACGATTCATAACACCTGCAAGACATGTGGCCAAACAATCCTCGGTTGCGGAAATTCCATCCTTAGAACGTCTGCCACTATAAATTCCTTTCGTAGAAGACATCAGAGCAAGGAGCAGCATTGTGGTTTTGAAAACGCGCAATGCATTTGCATCACTTTCGACAAGGTGCTTACTTTCTTCATAGTGACGAATGTACTCTGCAGCCTTAGTATCCTTATCGGAAAAATCACTTTCACGAGTGAAGAAGTAGTCCCACAGCCATTCCGGCGTAAGCCAACACGCTTGATCGTCAGGGCCATACTTATTGATATATCCAACGAAGCCTTGATCAGAAGTGGACTGGTCTTTCATGAATCGGAACATAGTACGCTGAGAAGCAGCATAGTTTTCCGCCACTCGAGAAAGGAGCTTGATAGTCATGGGATGCATTGGGCACAGATGATTGATTTGTTCACTAATCTTATCATCCAACCCGGACATATCGGGTAAGAATTTTTGGATATTTTTAACAACGGCCTTTCGTTCGTCCTTCCAGTGTTCAGCCATACCATTACGAATGTTAATGGAACCTGCAATCAGATCAAATGCAGCATCCGCACTAATATGGAATTCTACCTGGTGGAAACGGTGTGTAATCAATTGGTAACGTTCTGGGGTTATACGATCAACCATTTCACTGGTGCGGTGAACAACAAACAGCATAAAGAAGGGCTTCACCTTAGAGAACTCAGATAGCTGCTGCAAGATTGTCTGGTCGTCACTGTTTGCCACATACTCCGTGAATTCATCCCAAATAAAGAAAATACCAGATTTGTCCAGATTATTGTTTTCGATGATAGTAGAAATCCATTTTTTAAATGTGTCAAGGCTATCCACCAAACCCCAGTTGTACTGACGAATAACAGCTGCGGTTCTCTGAAGCGCAGTCAGATCACCGGAATCAATTGCTTCCTGCAAATCCTCAACACTGGCGTAATCATCTCCGAGAAGTGTACTTTCCAAAATGTTGTCCCAATTAAGAACAGGGTTGTGGACTTGTTGTCTTACAGCATCTGCCAACGAAGCCTCACCATAGTCAGCCCTGTCTCCATATTTTTTTGCCAATGCATCACGTACAGCTTTCTCCGCCTCCATCAGCATGGCGTTGCCGTCACGAATACCTGTGCAACCAGTCTTCCAGATAACCAGATAGTCGCCACCTTTATTGCGGCACTTCATGAAGCGATTGCGATAAGGCGCAAGTCGACTATTTGCAGACAAAAATGCGTCAACAACATCCGATTTTTCTTCCATCAGATGCTTGATCATGATGGAAGCATAACTCTTACCGGTACCATATGTGCCTTCAATCCAGAAGGAGCGCCGAGCGTCGGGCGCCTCATTATTTAAAGATTGACAGAGCACCTCCATCATCTTTTCCATGTCATCGCCAACAATGTATTCTCGCCACAAATTTGCGTTACGGCTGTCAGCGTCAATGTCAACAACAGACTCAAATGTTGGACTAATTTCTAGGTAGTCGCTATATCGTTTATATGCCATAGCATTGGCCTCCTGTTAATCATCTTGCGCCAGGTCCAACATATCATTACTGGAATAGTTCTCCAAGATAATGTTATCCAGGTTGGCGACAAAAGACACGCGAATATACTGAGGGTAGCTAATTGCAAGACCCTGAACCTGCTCACGGAATGCTTTCAGATCGATACCAAAAATATCATGAGGCGAGATGCCCTTCGCATCTGGGTTGTTATGGGCATTGACTAATTCGGTGAACGTAAAAGTACGACGGCCAGTTTTCTCAGCGTATAGATACAACGCATACAGGATTGCTACGGCATGAGGGTAATCCCAGCCTTCACGGAAGTAAGAATAGGTATTTCTGGTCATCTCAATAGGAATACCCTGCTTTAGGGCCGATCCAACGGGTGACTGCCTCAAAGTCTCTGCAAGCGCTGTAATTGCATTTTCACGATTGGACTTTGAATAATTCTCACCGATCATAACGACTAGATCGCCCTTTTCGTAAGTGGCGCCAGGTTCCGCATTTAAGCAATACCACTTCGTGATAACAGAATTGTATGCCAAGTTGGCCCAAATAATAGCCCAAGTCAGGGGATTATAAGCTGTATATACGAGGTCATTACTTTCAGGCCCGGTTTTGATTTCGCGCATTTTAGCCATAAGAGCGGTTTCAGAAAGACTCTTATCCTTATTAGCAGCAATCAAACCGCCTTCCTTTAACCATACTTTTAGGCCAGCATACTGACGGCTACCCAAAATGCCTTGGTTAAAGCACTCGGTACCTTCACTCATGAAGTGTTCAAGCCAAGCCTGTCTCAGTCCGAAATGCTGATAAGGGTTCATACCCTTCATATCCATAGATGTTCCTCCTCCAGTTGTGCTAAGCGATTTTGCTACCAAACAGCTTTTTTCTGTAAAAGTTAAGCAATTGGAACAGTGAATACACAACGATTCTCTAATCAATATTTTACCGTTTGGCTGAATTGTAAATGCCCCTACGGGGCACTGAACTGTGCATGCCTTACATCCCTTGCAGTACGCTGTTTTTTGGGCTACACCTCGGAGATGGCTGATAACGAATCTGTCCATTTTAGAGAACGGACGGTACGATACAGTCGTTGAATCACTTTCACTAATTACGCGCAACTCATAATTGATACCATCTATTTTCTGTATACCATTATCGCCATTTCGTTCTGTGATTGTACCCAGAATAGGGGCAACTGCCTGCCACTCCTGACAGGGGTGATCTATACGAAAAGTCAAAGTGTTATTCTGAATTTGCTCGCTAATACGATTTCCTCCGTTAAGTAGTCCACGTCCACCCATTCGGGCCTTCCAGCCACCACCTTCGATATACTTAACGACTTCAGATTCTACTTTGGTACGCTTTGCGTATTGTTCTACTCTTTCGAGCAAGGGGCGCATCTCATCTTTGTAATAATCGTTTGCAATGCCATCCCACCAATCCGAAGAAAGAGGGCAAACCATACAACCCACACGGAATAGTCCTAATCTATACGCACGATTGAACAAAATCCCCTCATGAAGGAGGTAGCAATACAGTTCTGCGGTGTTCCATTTGTGTATAGGACTCTCATTGATCTGACTAATATTTTTGGCGCCAACACTTTCTTCTCCGTATTTTGCTCTTCGCGCACTTTCCTCTGCTCTTACGCCATCAAATACAACTGCCTTGGCGTTATAATTGCCTGTGATCTCTCTCAACTTAATGATTGTTGGTACTGACTTATGGACGGCACAGCACCATCGCATACGTCTTCCAGGAGGGCCGAATTCATCCCAGCTTTCAGTTGGATCAAAATGACTCTTAGCTTCCTCGAACCTAATCTGTGGCCAATGCTGCTTAGCTGTCTCGACCGCATTCAGAGTATCCGAAAGTTCCATGCCCGTGTTACTAAACACAGCGTAGAAATCACTTGGAGCCAGCGCTTTTGATACAAGGTCTAGCAGAACAAGTGAGTCTTTTCCGCCTGAAAAAGCACAAATAAACGAGAACCCCAAAGGAGAATACTTATCGTGCTTTTCTTGAATGAAATGGATTGCTTTCTGCTCCAAGTTAACCATTAATCGTTGGTTTACCTCATAAAGCCTTTCGACATCAATAGGCTGAAGTTGAAGTCTTTCTTCAGTCAACCGTTTGATTGTTGGCTTTGTGTAAAATGCGCCTCCTTGCGCTTCAGCAACAGTTACACCATTCATAACATAGCGACGGATTCCTTCCGCCCACAGCAGAGGTGCTTCTGTATCTTTTGGGTAGTCCCAATATTGGTCCATTCCAAAATAGTCTAGTTCCTCTCGAAAAACCGGACGAATTTCTTTCTGGATTTTTGCATCAATCGTTAACTGGAAGATGCCGTATTCATTTGTCCACTCATAGCCATACATGGCTATAACACCTCCCGTTATATATTTATAGTCACAATAGCTCCCGTTGCATCCCATGCGAAACGAGGATCACCCTTAAGGGCTTTGGGCATGTTCCATATCAGTTCGTTGCCCTGCAGAATCCCAGCATTGACTAATTCGAGTCGAAGATCCTCGGCTTTGAATTCTCTCCTGGGAATCTCGTGATCGATTATGTGCGAAATTACAACGTCACCAAAATTCATGATTGGACTGCTAATCTCAACAAGCATAGTATGGAGAGTTTCGATTGCTTGTCCATCCATTGCGTGGATTGTACGCGCCCCCAGCTCCTCGCTGTAGAATCTTAAAATGCTTTGTAGAAAAAGTGGGGTCCATTTTTTTGCCCCAGGCAAAGCAGGGAGTCGATCATACCAAATTGCAGGAATATCACGAAGGACAATATGATCTCCTACGTCATCAAACAGCGCGCGAACTGCACTCGCAACACTCTTTTCCCACTCTTCGTCCATATTCATCACTTCTGCCGAAATCAGCAAATCTTCATCGTAGTAAAAGAAGATGGATTCGGTCAGAAGCCTCATTTGGGTTCTTAAGTTGCCTGTATTTACACCAACGCTTTTCAGATATTCGACTAGTCCGGTAAATGTGAAATATCCACCCTGTTCAGATGCGTATTTCTTAAACAGGTCAAGATTTGAGCATACCTGGTCAGTCACTCTAGAAATGTGCATATTACCACGGAAGGAATATTGCTTGCCACGGAAACTATTTTTCTCGAAAAGATGCTTTGCGATATCGAAAACCTCACGTTCATCACAGATGTCGTTATCGTTGAGGAACATATTCATCTCTGCTCGAACATACTCATACAGCTGTGCTCGAGAAATATAACCGTTATTTTTGTGCATTAGCTTGTCGATAATCGACCCCAGTCCATCCGCGCCATCTTCCCAGTCAATGAAGGCATCTTCGTGAATTAATTTACCGTCAACATTGACCACGCGTTTGGATTTTCCTACAAGTTCTTTTGTCCAGGACATGGAAATCTGTAGCTCTGTGCTAAGTTTATCGTAACTCATACCATCCAAATCTGCCGCAAGGACAGTTTTTTCTACCTTAGTAACCATGGGGTCATCTTCAGAATTGTCTACTTGCAGTTGTAATATGAGGGTAGGTTCTATATTCGCATCCTGGCCGCATTCAACTGGATCTTCAGTAAACACTGTCGCTTCTGTGGGGGTGGGATGGATTTCATCAATCGTAAGTTCGTTTATGGATTTACCGCACATAACGCACAGCCATTTTGCGTATTCAATAACATTATCCGGTGTTAAATCTTCATTAATGTACGCGTTTACGTTAGCCATTTTAATGCAATTACTATCCTTGATTTTGAGCAGCGGTATTACATCTACATTACGGATCCTTACACCTACAAGGGTACGGAACTTAAGCGGATATGCCGTTGCCATGTGTTCACAAAAACGAAGGAACGTTGAAGCTGGTGTTACCCCTTCATACGTCTCATTGCCAATATGTAATGCATAAGCAACTTCATTATCTTTTTTGCCGTCTAGTAAAGCCAGCGTGTGGGATAAGACAACATGCCGTGTGCCAATGCTGTATAGGTTAAATCTATTCATAAATGCCCAAAGATCCATCTTTTGCAGTTCTGCAATCGTACGGATATTTTGACGCAGGAGTTCGTCTCGCAGCGGGGTGAAAAGCTCATTCTGCAAAACAGTCTCAATTCCAGCACCGTCTTCTTCGTTGGATGTACCAGGAATGATTTCCTCGGCTTCAAGAGACAAAGCTTTTTCCTCCAGATAAGTTGCATACATTGTTACCATCTGGATTGCAGCCGATCTCAGTTTTACGTTTGCAAAACAGGGCGCAATCTTGTTAACAAGTTTGCTTACTTCATTTCCATCATCCATCATAAAAAACGGCTTTTTAACTACCTTACGCTGAAGCAAAATCATGCAGATAGTGCTCTTGTTCTTTGTAATGAGTTCATATTGAGCCTGCGGTATTTTCTTTTTTAGCCATGAGAAGAACTTCTTCTCGTTCTGTTCTTGCATAGACATAAATGTAGCTCCAAGCACGTGGACATATTTTCCTGTCCGTAATTCTTTGGCCCAACTAGCGCCTTGTAAGATATCCATGATTACTTTACGTGGATATTTCTTCTTTAAATCATTAAAGATATCTGTTGCTGTTACGCCTTTAGGATCAGTAAAATAACGTGTTTCTAGTGCGCTATAAACTGGAACAAAGGCTTTGGGGTATGTTTCCTTAAGCTTGCGGTCTTTTTTCGTCTTGATATATTTGGTTTTTTGTACCGGTGCAGCATCTTTTGCTAGTTGTTTTTCCTTTTCAATTCGTGCAACATCTTCCGGCAGAATAACCTTTCCAATTAGCTGATTTGCTTTTCTGAGGGCACGCTTGTATTCAGCACGGTTGTCTCTGTACAGCCTAACCGCATCAATAAAAGACTGTGGAACATCAGAATTATTTGTGATGCCTTCGCTAAAGGCAGAACCCATCTTCTTAAGTCTTCCTTGGATACCGGATTCACTTCTATAAGCATCTTTAATAATACAACCTCTGTTCACTGCCAATATTCGCAGTTTGGCAGAAACAAGTCGTGCTGTATGTGCTTTAGTTTCGCCGGGCTTATCCAGATCGAGATATGCGTCAAGCAGAATGACTGCCTCTTTCAAATCAAAACCTACCATTTCTGGCAAAATCTTAACTCGATACTCTTCAACAGCCTGTACACGTTTGAGAAAAGTTCGACGATGATTTATATAGAGATCCGCTGTAGTGCGAAATAGCTCAGATGTTTTGACTAAACCGTTTCTCTCCGGATGTAGTATTTTATCAATTTCAGAAATGCGCATTGAGATTCCTGTGTTGTTACGAAACACATCATCAATCTCAGCTCCATTATCTTTGGCTCTTCTGCGTAAATTTATAGATAGCGCATTCATTAAATCCCTTTTTATTTCCGGGTGATTATTTATTTTTTCATAGGTATCAAACAGAAGGAGGGCCTCTTGTTCATCCCATGCTATTCTTTTTGCCAAAGTCAGCCCCTCCTTTTATCCGGTGGTATCTGTAATATACATAAACAATGCACATACATTTTGGTTTTACACACCATATTAGTACGTTTGATGTATTCTAGTAGAAATAGTTATAATTATAGATATAATATCATATCATGGGATATGTAAAAAATCAATCACCCACCAGCCGTACGACTGCAACAAACAGTTGATCTTGTCTTGTTGCTGTAAATATATAGGATAAGAGACCATACATTTTCAGATAGTCTCGATATATCAAGTCACGAGCACCGCCGGTTCGAAAACAAGAATGCCGCTATCGTTTTCTTCTACTGCCAGGCGATTGCAATGCATCAACTCTGAAGTACCATTCTCTACCCGGTTAATTGCAGCGTCCTTGGTAGGTGCCTCCACTAATACGTAGAGCGCCTTCAATTTGCCATCCTAGCTATAAAATGTATTTCCCCTGGTGTTATCTGGTGTAAGATATCTCCAATCTTCTACATTGCCACCAGGGCAGTCCTTCTCTTTGTTTCATGCATCCCAGTTTTTGACGTCAGGAAATCCTTGACTTCCCTGGTCTCCTGCGCTACAATCAACGCACTTCAGAGAGAGAAAACGATCCCCGAAAGGTTTTTGCCTTTCGGGGATCGCTGGGTTATGACCACATGCCTGACCATATTCGGAAATAAAATCGACGGAATCAGTGGGACAAAAAGTTCTGGAAAGCACGATCTTCTGGACCAAAGACCATCAAACGGAACGCAGAAGATTAGAAAAATGTTCCCGGGCGTCTTTGGGAGCTAGATGCCGCAGGTTCGAATCCTGTCGCCCGGACCAAAACCCACCTGTTTTCGAAGGAAAGCAGGCGGGTTTTTCTTTTGAAATGTTCGGATTTTTTGGGTGAGGAAAATTTTGACCACATGTTTGACCACATCTGGGAACTGCATACTGAAACCGCCAGCTTCCGGGATGGAAGCTGGCGGTACTATTATTTCACATTATAATAGTATTCACGGTATTTTTCAATCGTGAATTCTTTCATAGCATAGGGAATCGAATAGCCCCATTCTTCTTCGTAGACACGCAGAAAGCGGATTGCAGTATAATACGCTGCTTCCAACTCGCTGCTGTATCCGCCCTTTGCTTCGTCGTAGTATTCACAAAAATCCTGCCACGCTGCAGGATCCGCAGACATGCTGTCCTTGAAAGTGAATGGACAGATATCGCTTAACACCACGCCCAGATTATTATAAGGGAACCTGGAGTAAATACTGTCCAGCAAATAAAACATAGACATAAAGGCTTTTCTGCAAGTTGTTTCTTCCATGTCCTGTTTCACCCCTTTGCTGCTCGGCTGACATAAGCCTTCTCCTGCATTCCAAGAATGCGGTATTTCATTGATGCCGCAATTTTGAATAATTCCTTCTCTGGTGCAAACCCACACCTGTTTCCCGTTTGGAAGTTCCTGTGTATACCAACGTTTCCCATATCGGTCTGTCCCCAAATAGTTATTCTCATCGTTGCATACACGAAGGAATAGCTCTCTATTTTCTGGGGTGTCTGGGACATGATTCTGTTTCTTGCGAAAGAGATGTTTAATCTGGCTGTCGTCAGAAGGAAATCTATTTCCACTGATTGCCAGGCCGCCGCCTTTTTCATATCTCAAGTCTTTTGGGATTTGAGGTATCTGAGAAATCAGCTGATCCCTATACTCTTTGGAACCATAGTTATTTGTCTCCTCATAGGAGATATACAGCACATTGCCTTCCATTTCATCGAAGGGCTTGCCGTAGCAAAGGATAGTAGATGGTTCAATCCTTCTGAGTAACTCCTTGTATCCAGACATAAACAGATCTTTTTCGTTTCGAACACCAACGGTAGACACCGCCACAATTGAGTTCTTCTCAATCCCATCAAAACAAAACCAAAAAGTATCCGGCTCTCCCCAAACAACAGAAGGAATCACCGTGATACCCTTACTCTGAAGATATGCACCGCACCATCGGCTTCGGAATGTATTGTAGATTTGAATTGCCAGAGGCATCTCAGTATAAATACTGAATTGAGGAGACAGCACAGCTTTGAATGCAGACAATCTCTCTACCCTTGGTTCTGGATTGTTCCAGAGAACCTCAAATTTGTAGTCATCGAGAAAAAAATGTACAATCTGATTGTCTTTACCTGAACTAAGTTTATCATAACCAATCAGTTCCAAATTTTCAAGATTAACTTTCTCTTTCCGGATAACCGGGATTTCGAATGTTCCACTTTGCTCAAATTGATTTCTCAGGAATAACGGGTTTGTGCGAAATTCTTCACTGGTCAACGTATGTCCTCCTTATAGTTGATATCCCCATACTACACAGATTGTGTAGAAAAGTCAGTCGAAGTATGGTTCTATACAAAAATTTCCACATTAATAACAACGCTTTTCAGTTATTCGCAAA
>JAFYLN010000186.1 GCA_017537045.1 Oscillospiraceae bacterium
TCCGCGAGGAGGGCGAGCGCGCCTGCTACGAGACCGGCGTTCACAACCTGAACCCCGAGCTGGTCAAGATCCTGGGCCGCCAGAAGTACCGTACCTCCTACGGCCAGAACGTCCTGAACCACTCCATGGAAGTCTCCCACATCGCAGGCCTGCTGGCCAGCGAGCTGGGCGTGGACGTGGCCCTGGCCAAGCGCGCAGGTCTGCTGCATGACCTGGGCAAGGCCGTGGACCATGAGATGGAGGGCAGCCATGTGCAGCTGGGCGCAGATCTGGCCAAGAAGTACAAGGAGAACCCCGTCATCGTCAACGCCATCGAGGCCCACCACGGCGACGTGGAGCCGAAGACCATCATCGCCGTCCTGGTCCAGGCCGCCGATGCCATCTCCGCCGCCCGTCCCGGCGCTCGCCGCGAGAACGTGGAGAACTACATCCGCCGCCTCCAGAAGCTGGAGGAGCTGACCGGCACCTGGCCCGGTGTTGACAAGGCCTACGCCATCCAGGCCGGCCGCGAGATCCGCATCATGGTCAAGCCCGAGGTGGTCACCGAGGACAACATGATCCTCCTGGCCCGGGACATCGCCAAGAAGATCGAGCAGGAGCTGGAATACCCCGGCCAGATCAAGGTCAACGTCATCCGCGAGACCAAGGCCGTCGAGTACGCCAAGTAATTTTCCCAAAACCAAAGCACCGTCCTTTTGCTTCGTGTTCTTAACGGAGAAATGTGTGGGGTGCATTACCGGAAGGTCGTTTGACCTTCCGGTTTTTGCGTTCAGGCTACTTTTCTGTCTGCCGTCACCGCAGTGGCTGCCATCGTGGCAGCCACTGTTTTTTCTTCCCGAGTCTGGAAGGTGAAGTGTACCTTGATCAGGTTACCGCAAGTGCGGGAATACTTTTCTTCCTTTTCGTACACCTCGATGCATCGGATGAACACCCGGAGCAATTCAGGGGTCAGTCTGGGCATCTCAATGTATACCCTGGCATTCTCCATGAATTCCCTGACATACTGTTCCCGGAGATCCATCTCTGCGATCCTTGCCGTGATGGATTCCAGCTCCTGTTTCAGTTCCGCCTGCTCCTGTTCATACCCGCCTGCCATGGTATCGTACCGTTCCGGGGAGATTCGACCGCATACTCTGTCCTCGTAGAGGCAGCGGATGATATTGTCCAGATCTTTGATTCTGACTTGGATCTGCGCCCTCTGCTGTGCCACGGTATTGTAAAACTTCTTAGCTTCCGCTTCTCCGTTCTCCATCGCCATGGCATAGAATTCATCCGGCTTTTCCCTGGCAAATGCGGTCATCTTTTTGAGGCTTGTCAGTACCACGCTTTCCAGCACCGATTCCCGAATGTAGTGGGCAGTGCAGTCGGTAGTTCTTGTTTGGAAGCCGCCGCACTGGAAGTGGTTGTTCTCCGGCTTGATAGTCTTACCCCGGTGGAGGTACAACCGCTTGCCACAATCACCACAGAATACATAGCCAGCGAATTTATCCACCTCGCCCTGTTTATCGGGACGCTTACGACCCGCGAAGTGCTTCTGTACCAAGTCAAAGGTTTTGCGGTCAACAATGGCTTCGTGGGTATTCTCGAAGATCAGGATGTTTTCCAGGTCATTCCGCAGCCGCTTCTTCAGCTTGTTGGACTTGGAGTAGGTCTTGAAGTTGACCGTATCGCCCACATACTCCCGGTTCGCCAGAATCTTCCGCACACTGTTCTGTGCCCAGTGATAGGGCCGATCCAGATTCGGCTGACCTGACCGATTGCCGGTTCTCTGGAACAGGTACATACCGGGGCAGACGATCTTTTCAGCAGACAGGGTATCGCAGATTTTTACGATTCCGATGCCGTTGGCATACATATCGAAGATTCTTCTTACCACAGGCGCGGTTTCCGGGTCGGGGATTAGCTTCTTGGGATTCTCCGGGTCCCGCATATAGCCATAGGGAGTGGCTGTACTGACTCGCTCGCCACGCTCACCCTTGGCTTTGATGACCGCCCGAATCTTTCGGCTGGTATCTCTGGCATAGAAGTCATTGAAGTAATTCTTGATGCCGGAGAAGTCGCTGATGCCGTTGGCGCTGTCCACACCGTCGTTGATAGCAATGAACCGTACATCGAACTGAGGGAAGGTCATCTCCATCAGCATTCCTGTCTGGAGGTAATCCCTGCCCAGCCGGGACTGATCCTTCACAATGATTGTGCCGACCTTACCTTCCTGGATATCTGCCATCAGTTCCTTGAATGCGGGGCGGTCGAAGTTGGCACCGCTATAACCGTCATCCACATAGAATTTGCAGTTGCGGAAACCATGGTCATCGGCGTACTTCTGGAGGATCAGCTTCTGATTCCGAATGGAGTTGGATTCACCTTGCAGGAGATCTTCTTGGGAGAGTCTGGCATAGAGGCCGGTGATTAAATTTTCGGTTGATTTCATAATGTTCAATAATTCCTTTCCGAACCGGGTACGGTTCTGTAAATCAAACCGAGTAGGATGTACACCCAACATATCACTACCCGGTTTGAAAGTCTAGCGGCAAAACCTACTAAGATTTCTTGCCGTTAATGAGATATTTCAGCTTGTCCTGTACCGTTTCCGGGCAGTAGCTGCCATCCGCTTTCGGAACAACGGAAACGACCTTATAGGTCATGCCGTCTACCACTACTTCATCTTCGATGTAGCGGTGTCGGCGGCGGTATGCGGTTGAATGGATATCTCTCTGGATATCGTCGAAAATGTTATGCTTCAAAATTATCCCTTTCTCCCAAGTTTGGGGTTGGGACAGCAGGCTACATTGCCTGCTGCCAAGTGTGTTCTTCTTCCTCGGCTTCCAGTTCAGCCAGGAATTCATTGAAGTCCTGCTCGTCCTGGATGACCTGTTCTTCCGTGGGCTCTCCTTCAGTCAGACCCATGACTGCGCCGATGGCGAGACCAAGGATCGTGCCGACATCGGAGCCAGCCTGTTCCGCTTCGATACGCTTCCGGCGCTCGTCGGGATCTTCGCTGTCATCCTTGATCAGCCTGCCAGCAGATGCCAGACCACGCAGACCAGCACCGATGCCACCATAGAGACTGCCACCGAGATGCGGGTCAACTTTCTGACCTTCTGCTCCAACCGCTCCGTAGTAGCTTCCATATCCTTGAGACCGGCGGAGAGCATCCCGGACAGTTCGGAAAAAATTTTCTCTCTCACGCTCCCATCCTGTTGCAGGATGCGCCGCATGGAGGCCTGCATCTCCCGGCTTTCCGTTTGCAGTACCGTCCGCTGATCCGTCAGCAGATCCTGCCAATCCTGCCGGGTTGCCAGTGTATCGATCTGCTTGTACAGGGTCGGCTGAAACTGCGCGGCGTGCCGGAGCAGATTCATTTCTTCCTCCCGCCATTCCTCCGGGATAGCGTAGACCACCATCTCGTAAGGAATCCTCTGCCGGGTTTCCACGGCCTGTCCGTTGGCTTGGATCAAGGCTTCCATTGCGGTAGCGCTCAAACTGTTCTTTTCGTAATCTAAACTCATTTTCAATATTTTCCTTTCTGAATTTTTCCTGGTGCAGACGGCTTCCTCTGCACATCATTCCATTGGGACAGGTGAAGGTAATATCCCTTCTCCCATCCTCCCATCTTACTTTGTAGCCTTTTCGCTTCATCAGAATGATGAAGTCCTCACGGCTGCTGCTTTTCTTCATGGCATCAGTGACATCGTACATCAGCCGGAATTTCCAGCTTTGTCCTTTCTGCGCCGCCCGCCATTCTCTGGCAGACATCTTCTTGCCGCCGCCCTCATACTTGGGCAGAACAGAGAAACCATGCGCCATGCAGATATCGTCACTGACCATCCGCAGGAACTTCAAGGTATTTGGGTCTTGATGAAGCTTCAGTCCTGTCTCGAAGTTTACGGAGTTGATGACGAAGTGACTGTGGACATGGTTGGTATCGCAGTGGGTGGTGACGAGAACTTCCGCACCGGGCCACGCACGGGCGGCGAACTCCAAAGCAAGTTCATGTGCCTGCCTGTGCGTGATATTTTCCGTGGGAGAGAAGGACTGGATATACTGGTAGAAGTTGATGCCGCCCATTTTGCCGTGGGCTGCCTTGGTCGCTTCAAACTCCAGAATGGAATTCATTCCATCGCAGTTGACACCACTGATCAGCCGCTGGCCGGATCTCTCGTCCCAGGTCTTGTCCTCTCTCATGCAGTACCACATGACATTCCGCATGGCACTGAGATGCTGCTTCTCCTCCGGGATAAAAGTTATGGTAGCTATGCGGCATCACCTCCCCGGCTGATGCGGTAGAGCTCACCGTAGATCTTCCTCTGCATCTCGATGACCTCCTGGAAGTTGTAGGACTGGAATACCCCGGCATTGATCTTCGTGGAGATCTGATTCAGGTTATTGCCAATCCGTTTCAATTCGATCAGCAGCGGACGGGTATCCTCCGCGACATGGATTTCGGTCAGCACAGAAGATGCTACGATATAGTCGGTCAGGCTCATACGAGCCTTGTCCGCTTTTCGTGCGATGGCATCCTTTTCGCCAGCGGTGACACGGATGGTGAGGGTTACATTCCTCTTGCGATTTTCGCTCATAATTACCTCCATTTTTATAGTAATAAGTGGGTCTGGGCTTCCGCCCGGTTCACCCTTTAGGGTTGGGGTGCGGCAGGCGGACAGCCAGACGCTCTGCTTGCCCCAGACTAAAGTCTGGGAAATCCCCCCGCAGGGGTCGATTCCTTCTTTGGAAAACATCGCAGTTTTCCGGCTGAAAAGTGCCTGCTTATAATGCGTTATTTTTTCGGCTTCAGGCCGTGTTTTTTAGGGCGGTTTACCCCCTGTTTTTCGGCTGTTTTTCGCCCTGTGTCGGCTTTTCAGCGGCGGGGTGGGATGGCTTACCCTACCCCAGAGGAGAAAACGGCACACAGGGGCGACAGCGGCTTTTGCTTCGCTGAACCTCGCAAACTACGAACACTACGGAAATTTATGGCCCGGATTTTTGCGAGGGGTGCGAGGTTTCCGAGGGCGGCATATACCATACATCCAGCACCTTGCCAGGAGTGGAATCCGTCTGATCGAAGTACACACCCAGATCTTCCAGAGTGTATTTCCAGCGGTTCATTCGCTGCTTCGTGCCACGGCAGTTCAGTTCCTTGCCAGCGACAGCGGAAACTTTTTCAACGAATTCCGTGTTGCCGCCGGAGTACCTGCCGATGGTTTTCATCAGTTCCACCACCGCAGCCATGTCCCTGGGCAGCGAAACAGTCCGGTCCTTTGCGCTGTCAGACATCAGTTCCCAGACGAATTTCTCTTTTGAAAACCGCAGTTCCAGCTCCCGGTACTCGATGTCCCGGCCAGTACAAAAGAGAGTTGCGCCATCTTCCCGGCGGCGGGATCTGTCCAGAACAAAGACAGTATCTACAGCACCGGTGATGCCGGTAGTCCCGGACAGCTTGTTAAAAGGATCCGGGTCGTCCTGCTTTCTCAGGTGATGTACCAACAGAATCGCAACCCGTTGGGAGTCAGCGATCCGCTTCAGCTTCTGGATTTCTTCGTAGTCACCGCCGTAGGAGGGTTCTCCAGTGTTGCCCCGGATCATCTGAAAGGTGTCGATAACAATCAGCACCGTGTCCGGGTGTTCCCGAATGAACCGCAGAATCTGTGCTTCAAGATCATCTGCCAGAGTGCCTGAGACCGTTGCGAAGTAGGCATTGGGCGGGACGGATTCCGTAACACAGTCCAGCCGATTTTGGAGTCGGCGGAGGGTATCTTCCAGGCAGAGATAGAGGGTTGTCCCTTGCCTGGTTTCCATATCCCACAGCGGTTCGCCCTTGGCTACACGGGTACACAGGTCGAGCATCAGCCAGGACTTTCCGATCTTACTGGCACCGCCGAGGATACCGATTCCCATAGGAAGCAGACCACGGATCACATAATCCTGGGGCGGCAAGGTCAGCTCCATGAGAGCCTGACCGCTGACTACACTCAAAACATTTTCATTACTTTCCATTTGCATCACATCCTTTCTTGGTTTTGGAAAGTGCGAGTAGTATCCTTTTTACAAAAAGTTGGACTAGTATCCATATTGTGGTTTCTGCATCCAACCCTTCCTGCCGGAGGCCGACGGCGTATCGCATCCATTGGTACGCTCCTATCATCGCGTACTTCCCCTGGCACATATGCGGTTGGATGGTGTTCAATTTTCAAGGTGCACGAGAGGAAGCTCTCAATAGGTAGCCGTTGGGAAAGCAGTTATTAGAAGCCATTTCTGAAAATTCATTGTTTTCAGAGGAACGTACAATTCCAAGCTGCTTCCTATATGAAATTTGACCGCTGAGAAAAAGTCCCCCTACTTGGTAGGCAGTGAGAATCGCATTTTGGAACACTTTTTCTGAAAATAATTTATTTTCAGAGGATTGCACAATTTGAAAGCCGATCCGCTATGTACTTTGCTGAATGAACCCAGGTATTCCTCTCACCCCTCTATCGCACAAAATGGGGGTCAAAACGGAAATGTTTTTTGAAAAAAATTTCAAAAAGTGGGAGCAGGATTTTTATTGTGAAACCGAACCGCGTAAAGGAAAAATAAAAGCCGGGCACAAAAGACCAACACATATCCGGCAGTGATCTGCCAGAGTATGTGATAAGCTTTTGCGCCCGGCTATTTGGTGGTTTCACATTACATCGCTGGGAAGCAATGTACCCCGTTGCTCGGTGACGACAAAATCCTTCATACGAAGGTTCCTGGGTTCATTCAGTTGTGATAACATTTTAGCAAACATCTGTTCGCTTGTCAATAGTTATGAATTCTTTTTTCTTTTCTTTGATTATAGCACCGCAGAAATTGACACATCTGACAGTTGCAATTTCCCGCAACCCAAGTTAACATACCACAAATTCTTTTGGAGGTATGCTGCTATGAAATCCTATCTGCGAAAACTGAAAGCCTATGTCAATGCGAATCCAACCCGGTTTGACGATGATTGTCCGCTGCCTGCCCTGAATTCTCTGTACTGGCACTATACGGAGTGTCATACCATGACCAACGAAAAGACAAAGCAGGCCAGCAGGAATCTCAGTGCCTACCTGCGCTTCCTGCCACTGAAGAAGCGGGATACCATCTACTGCCTTGCCAGCACTCTCTGTGCCGAACACGAGAGCATCGCCTTCATCGCCGGACTTCAGCTCGGCGCACAGCTTATGCTGGAACTGACAGAGGAGGCAGAGAAATGAAGAAGCTTGCTCATCGCCTGGATGATTACATCGAAAGCCATGCACTCGACCTCGGTGACAGTAATTGTGAGACTGTTATGGATCAGCTGTACCAAGCCTATGCGGAATCCCACGAAAGCGATCCACCTGAAATCAGCGATGGTTTCAAGGAACTGGAAGATTTTCTGTGTGTACTGCCTTTGGCAGATAATAACGCAGTTTTCAATCTGTGTTGCCGATTGTGCAGTGCATACGAGAAAAAAGCCTTTCGTGACGGCCTGCAATATGGCGCGCATCTCATGAAGGAATTATCCCCCAAATAGCAAATTCGCCTTTGTAGCCGACACAAATCTTTTCAGCGATGCCTACCTCGTATTGCGTTCTGAAAACGGCTACAAAGCCAAATCACAAAATTACACCCCAGAATGCTGCGGTTTCTACACTCACAAAACCACAACATCCTGGGGTAAAATTATGTCCATTTTACCCTATAACTTTTGAGAGTGAAACAAACTTGTTTTTAATATCCATATGATATATAATAACCGTACTTATCAGTTTGAGAGGACTTCCTATGGCAGACACATATCAAATCCTAGTGGTTGATGATGACTTTTCTATCGTCAACATCATCGAAACCGCTTTAAAGCAGGCAGGCTATCAAGTGCTGACGGCGCACGATGGCGAAGCTGCCTGTCATATTGTGAATTCAAAACACCCGCATCTTATCATCATGGATGTAATGATGCCCCAGTGCAATGGCATCATTGCGACTATGCGGATTCGCCAAAATAACAACGTCCCGATTTTGATGCTGTCTGCAAAAGCAGAGGGATCGGATCGTGTGCTTGGTTTGGAAGCTGGTGCTGATGATTACCTTGTCAAACCTTTCTATCAGCAGGAGCTGCTGGCCAGAGTAAAAGCACTTCTGCGCCGGTATGATGCCCTGGGTTCTATCCGAGAAACGAAATCCGAAGATCAAATCCAAGTGGGCAATATCATTCTCAATACTGCTACGAAGCAACTTATCGTCCGGGGCGAGGCTGTTCGCCTTACTGCTACCGAGTTCAAGATCCTGCAAGTAATGATGGCCAATCCTGGTCGAGTGTATTCCGCAGAGGAAATCTATGAACGGGTCTGGGAGAGCGACGCCTATGCTGTGGAAAACACGGTCATGGTTCACATTAGCCGCATCCGCGA
>JAFYLN010000187.1 GCA_017537045.1 Oscillospiraceae bacterium
CACCGTCGTCTTCAGTGCCTCACGATCATCCTCGTCGGAGGAAGCCTTGCTGATGATGGTGCTGATGGCCGACCGGTAGACATCGCCGGTGATCTCGGCGCTCGTGATCCAGTCGATCAGGCTTCTCATGCCGCAGCTTCCGTCCGTAATGTTGTTCTTGCGCATATAGTCGGACATATCATTGACGACCTGCACCATCTGAGACACCTGATACTCATCCGTGGCGCCGGTGATAGCCATCGCACGCTGGACCATGACCTCAGGACTGGGAAGCTCGATGTCTTCCACCAGACTCATTCTGTCAACGACGGACTATAGTGATAGGTAACTTTTTGATGTAATCTCCAAGTTTTCCCCCACTCCACACCGTGCATGCGGGTTTCCTCGCACACGGCGTTCCATCATTGTTCACTAATAGAAATAAATGTAATGATATAACTTAACTCGTTTATTGATTGATTTTCATGAAATTGCTACTGTTCCATATTTGGAACGAAGGTCGTTGAGTCTTTTCAGTTGCTTTTTATTGAGCTTAAGCTCTAAAAGAATCTGATGTATTATGGCAGGGTTGGTCACCTTAATCAGCAAGTGTGCTTCAGGGGATAGAATCATGATGTTCTCGTAATCATCTGTTCCACCTTTGTACCTTGGTGTTATATGGTGACCTTCTGCCTCATCCATCATTAAGAAGCGTCCTGTGATAGCACATTTTCCTTGCTGTGCAGCATATCGGCTTATACAGTTGACTGCAAAGGCAATACGGTCCGCCCAAGCTGTTCGGCTATACCACATTTTGGATATCTGGATTGCTACAAGCTGATGTCGGTTTTCCTCTGCATATGGGTGTTGGTTGTTCTTTTGCTGTACTGCGTTCTTTGTTCGACAGTACCCTATTGGGAGAACAGGATAATCTCCGATATATCGGATTTGCTTCGTTTCCCTATAGGCTGCAGGAATACATATAGCAGGTTTCGAACAGGTTTTGGAGAAGCCGCTGCTTCTCGTTTTCGTGTATAACTTCCTTAATATCCTAAGACTGATTGTCGATAGACTGTTATACACGCCTGTTGCTATATGATAGTAGTTGTGAACACCCATAACCATTGCATTGTACTTTGCAATATCCTTGTTTCTACTTTCCAGATCCGCATGCTTTCCGATTTTATTGATTTGAGTTGCAAGCATTCCGTAAATACGCTTCATTGCTTTGTCCGCAATGTAGGATACTCCAATCCATTTGTTTTTCTTGAGGATTGCTTTTATTTTGAATCCGAGAAACTCCGTATAGTCTACAGCTAAGTCTGTGATTTGGGACTTTTCTGGTGAAATATCAAGCTTTAGTTCCTCTTTAAGCCACATTTGGGTTGCCGAATATATCCGTTCAGCCTCGTCACGGTTACTACAAACAATCTTGAAATCGTCTGCATATCTGACATGGTGGATTTCTTTTAGCCGACTATTCTTTCGAAGAGCTCTGCATGCTTTAGTTCTGGTTGGCTCACCATTTCTGCCCGGTGGTTCCTTATACTCATGCTTTGTTGGCATCCGTTCCCATTGCGATGCTAACCATACATCTAACTCATGAAGATATATGTTGGCAAGGAGCGGAGAGAGAATACCCCCTTGCGGTGTACCTTTCTCTGGATATTCAATCCTGCCATCTGGCATTTGTATAGGCGCCTTGAGCATTTTCCTGATGATAACCAGGAGCTGCTTATCATGTATACCCATTTTCCAGACCAGTCGCATTAGTTTGGTATGGTCTACATTATCAAAGAATCCCTTGATATCTACATCGACCACCCAAGTCATGTGCCTTCTGTTTATGTTATACATGAAGCTTGCAATTGCATCTTCTGCGGACTTGTTGGGACGAAAACCTTTGCTGTTAGGCAAGAATTTCGCTTCACATATTGGTTCCAATATCTGTAGAATGCACTGTTGAATTACCCTATCCCAGATTGTTGGAATTCCCAGAGGACGGGTTTTCCCATTTGGTTTAGGGATTTCCACACGGCGTACAGGTTTTGGATTATACCAATTGAATCTACTTCTGACATTCTCAATGACTTCCTCTACAGACAGAACATCGATATCTGCCATTGTTTTGCCGTCTGTCCCTGGAGTTTTGGCTCCTTTGTTCCCTTTGACATTTCGATATGCCAGTAGGATGTTTTCTGGACTGACAACAAGCTTTGACAAGTTATTGAAGTTCATTCCGGCTTTGCTCTGTTCATACAGCGCATGGCGCACACCGTTCATGTTGTACATTTCGGTGTGAACCTTTTTCCGGTTCTGCTTTGGTGTTGTTGTCTTTCGAGTGTTATTCACGGAGTATCACCCCATTTCTCAAGGATGACCTTTTTGTCATACTCGAATCCGTAATCAATCATTACATATTTCGTTTGTTTACAATGACTTGTGGCTGTTCCTCCACCTCCATTACAGAGGTTTCATAGGTCGTGCCACTACTCTCACCGTATATTAGGCGGCTTATTGTTCTTCGTCCGCTTCGCCAATTTACTGACGTATACGGCTTTCCTCGTTCCGATAATCTTATCCGTTCTATTAAGGGTTAGGTGTCATGCTATAGGGACAGAAGCTGGATAGTGCCTGTAACACTATAAGGTCGTTCGTCTGAACCATACTTACTAAACCTCACTCCTGTGGCTACTGCCTTTCGACAGTATCGGGCCCCCCGTACATTCGCAGATTCGTCAGGCAATGCGTTGCCATTCTCACCATACCTTTGTTATAGGACACCCGGCCTATCAGAAACCATATTGCTTTGGGCAACTTAGGTTTCCTTCAGCCGACTTCAACGAGCTTCAGACCTGTTTCCGAAGAAACACGCCTGTCGTAGTATTAGTGTGGATGCCTCCGGGCGTTACCCCTTCATTCCATCCATCGGATTATCAGTTCTCCAAACTAATGTAGTTTGTGCCGCACCTTTTCAGTACGGAACGAGTCGCACGATTGAGGCCGCGGCAGCCCTCATAGGTCACATTGGTGGTGACAACGATCACCGTATCCGGATGACGCTGGATGACATCGCCGGTGGGCAGCGTGATCGAGCCGCCCTGCTCCAGCAGGGAGTTCAGACCGACCAGCACACCGGGCGGCATGATGACGGTGGGCTCCTGGATCTCCAGGAGGTAGCCGTTCTTCAGGGCCTTGACGAAATCGGTCTCCACATAGGTATAGGTCTGACCGGAGCTCTGCTCCCCTTCTGCGGGCTTGCTCAGCGCCTTGATCTTCTCTGCAACCATATACATGACCACAGCCATACAATCTCTGGAGGTGACTTCCTCATTGACGATGCCGGTGAGATTCTGGAATACGCCGCAGGGGTCGAAGTCCATATC
>JAFYLN010000022.1 GCA_017537045.1 Oscillospiraceae bacterium
ACGCCATTATGGATCGCTCATCGCTGACATCCGCACTGATTTCCGCACACCCTCTGGTGACGTCTGACGCCGGGAGCTCTGACCGACGTACCAATGACCTGGGCGCAACGTTTCTTTCTGTATTTATATTGTACCATATAGTACATTTGTTCTCAAGCAGTATTTGCCATCACCAAGTAAAGTTTACATCCCGTTCATGACCGGCGGTTTGATTTCCCTTATCGGATTTCCAGTTAATACGCATTAGCTTCGTAAAACGTATTATTCAGAGTAATACGTTTTAGATAACATCCATCCTCACATACCATTTTTTCAGCATAAATCCTGCGAATCTAGCAATCATTTCTTGAACTTGTCATTCCAAGCTGCTATAATTGTATACAACGCTGTCGAGTGTTGTCACATATCGGCAGATCGAATAGCCACACCCAAAGCTCTGCTGAATGTAGAGCTTTTATTTGTTTCACCGGAGGGAATTACATATGTCAGTCAGTTACAAAAAACTCTGGAAACTTCTCATCGACAAGGACATCAAGAAAAAAGACCTCAGTACCATGGCTGGAATCAGTCCCGCAACAATTACCAAGATGGGCAAGGGTGGACATGTCACAACCGAAGTACTGTTGAAGATCTGTACTGCTTTGGAATGTGGTATTGATGATATTATGGAAATCAGCCTCAATGTTCCTTAACCTGCATTACCATCTAACCTATAACTATGTGGTCTAAAACACACCATTAATGTACAATGAGGTGAACTATGCAACAGTTTTTGTTGAAATTTGAAAAATATTGCCAAAAACCCGGAGTTACTTCCAATAAGGCCAGCTCCTATGCCAAAGCAATACAGTATTTGTGTGAATACCTAGGCATTTCTGTAATTGACAGCCAAACTATAGCGCAAATTACCGCCGTTGAAAGCGAGCTAAGTAACAAACAGAGTCATACATATTTAGCGTTATTGAAATTCCTTGAAAACCGTCAGCAGAAATCCTATCTGGAAGGTGGATTTATTAAGGCTGCGTTAAAGCACTTCTATGGTTTCATCTCAGCTTCCTCCACACAAACACATCAGACAGGTCAGTTTGACTCCTGGGAGATCATTGACGAAAATACCGCCGTCAAACACTGTGACAAGTCCTTCTTTGATTATAAGGGTTCCGGTATTCCCAAAGGTATCTGCTGGTTCTTTGGTGCGGAAGACATGGATCTGGGCGAAAACCGAGCCGTCAAACTAATTTTCAACGGTGTTCAATATCAGGCAAACGTAAAGAATGAGTCTACCGATCGTCGCAGAGTTCGTATCTTCTGGAGTACAGAACTCGGCAACCTGTTTAATGCCTACAACGTACCCGAAGCAACAGCAACCTTTAAGAAAATTGCAGATGATACCTTTGAAGTATATATAGAAGGTGGAGAGAAAGAAATGACAATCAAAGAAAAAGTTGCTGCCATTAAGGCCTACATTGCCGCCAGAGGCTTTAACTATGAAGGTGATCTGATTGAGAATTTCTATCTCAGCCTCAAATCCAAGCCCTTTGTGATCCTTGCCGGTACTTCTGGTACAGGCAAGACCCGTCTGGTAAAGCTGTTTGCCGAGGCAATTGGCGCACAGATGAAGCTGGTTCCCGTACGACCTGACTGGTCCGATTCTTCTGACCTGTTTGGACATACGGATTTGTCCAACGATTTCCATCCCGGTGCAATCATTGATTTCATCAAGCAGGCTGAATGGAATAAGGATACACCTCATTTCATTTGCTTGGATGAAATGAATCTGGCCCGTGTGGAATATTATCTCAGTGATATTTTGTCCATCATTGAAACCCGTGACAGGAAACCTAATGGACAAATTGAGACCGATCCTCTGCTTGATGAAACATACTTCAAAAAGGCGGAAGATCAGGCGAAATACGGGCGAGTTTACCTTCCCGAGAACCTGTATATCATCGGTACTGTCAACATGGACGAAACTACCTTCCCCTTCAGCAAGAAAGTTCTGGATCGTGCCAATACCATCGAATTCTCCTTTGTGAATTTGATGTCCAGACCCGCTGCAGGCGGTACCAAAACTGCACAAAAGCTGGACAATTCTTTCCTCAGAACAGATTACCTCTACCTGAGCGAATGCGATGATGAAGCTCTTATCGATGGAGTTTGCTTCAATCTTGAGGAACTGAATCAGATCCTTGTAAAAGCAAATCTGCATGTTGGCTATCGTGTCCGTGACGAGATTGCCTTCTATATGATGAATAACAAGAAAGCAGATCTTCTTACTGAGGAAACTGCATTTGATCACGAAATCATGCAGAAGATTCTGCCTCGCATTCAGGGCAGCAGTTCCGCTATCAAGACTGTCCTGTCTGAAATGTTCAAGCAGTGCGCAGGAGACTACTCTGGTTTCTCCGGTACAACTGCATCCGAGCAGATGGTTTCTTTCCTGGATTCCAAGCCCTGCAAATACCCCAATAGTGCAAAGAAAATTGCCTTCATGATGAGGAGATACGAAGAAGATGGGTTCACTTCCTACTGGCTCTGATAAGTTATTAGAGATTCAAGCCGGAAATATCTACGTCGTTATTAAAAGCAAAAATCCCCACCCAAATCTGACCAATCAAAACATCCTTCGACAGCCCTCCGAATTAAGGGTAACCGGTGTGGATGTAAACAGTATCAGAATATTCGGTGAGGAAAAAATTGCGGCTGATAACGGTGGAATTGGTGCGTCTTCTTACAGCATTTCCACTTCTCCCTTGTTCTTTGAACAGACGGATTATGAGATCATTATCAGAAGTCGGGACGGAAAATCCGTATCTCTTTGGCACGAAAATTACAGTGTCAGAGATCGGATCAGTCCTGTCACCGATTTCGACGATCTGATCAGTGGCATTGTTAATTTCGGCAACAGTGCCGGATTCTCAGAATTTGAGATTTCTCATGACGGAAAGAAAAGTTTGGTTGTCCGTATTGAAGTATTCCCATCCAAGATTTCCTATAAAGAAGATTACCAGGACATGCTTCAGGATATCTCCAATGAGATTGCCGGAGCTGTTTTGGACTTCATGCGTAACACCTATCAGGAATTCTCCATTGGCTCCACACAGAGTACCGTTCCCGCACTGTTCTTTGAAATTATCAGACGCATTTTCGATAAGTTCCAAAATGCAGTCAATACTATTATTTCTTCTCCCCATCATAAACTGTATCTTGAGCATCCTGTTGTGCCTGCTCACAAGGTGAAGAAGATTGATAATCAGACCATACGATGGCTGCAGAAGCATCCGGAACATGTGATCCCTAAAACTTCCGGTTATACTGCCTTGAAGGCGCCTACCGTCAAAAAGCAGATTACATATAACACCCTGGAAAACCAGTTCACCAAGTTCATTCTGAAGTCCACCATCAAGAAACTGAAGGATTTTCGGGATCGATATAGCCGTTCCACCAGGAAACCGGAAGATTCTGTTCTGAGCAGCGTAGACACTATGACCGCAGCCCTAAACAAGTTTGTCAACACAACTTTCCTGCGTGAAGTGGATGACTATAAAGCCACCCAGAGTATGTCTCTCGTCTTTGAGATGGCTCCGGGCTATCGTGAACTATACAAGTATTATTTGATGATGCAGCGCGGCCTGACTGTCCACGGTGATGTATTTAGAATGTCGCTGAAAGATACCGCCCAACTCTACGAGTACTGGTGCTTCATCAAACTGGTAACACTTTTGAAGCGGAATTACCATCTGGCATCCTCGGATGTTATTAAGGTGGACACTACCGGTGTTACAATCAGTCTGGTAAAGGGCAAAAAATCTGAAGTTAAGTTCATTAATCCTCGCACAGGTGAAATTATCACATTGGCATACAACCCGGGTGAGCAGAACACGCAGACCGTCAATCAGAAGCCGGATAATGTTTTGACTCTGGAGAAAAAAGGAACGGACGTACCTTATATGTACGTTTTCGATGCTAAATACCGCATTGAGAATAATCCCTCCGATCCCTTCTATCCTGACAGCAACCCCGGCCCCAAGGTAAGTGACATCAATACCATGCACCGTTATCGTGACTCCATTGTTTATGAGAACACAGAATCTTCCCGATTCATGTTTGAAAAGAAGATGTTCGGTGCGTATGTGTTATTTCCTTACGACGATCCTAATGGTGAATACAAGGATCATCGCTTCTATAAGAGTATTGAAACGGTCAACATAGGTGGTCTGCCGTTCCTGCCCGGAACAACTGAACTACTGGAAAACTTCCTGTCTGAGCTGGTTGCGGATTCTTCCGAATCCGCTTTCGAACGTGCTTCCTTGCCCCGTGGAATTGAGGAAAGGCTGTCGAAAACAGACTGGAGTGTCAGAGATGTAATGGTCGGATCCCTGGGATCGGTAGCACAATTCGAGGATAACATTAAGCGAAGATACTACTATGTTCCCGCAAAATACATCAAGGATAGCGATCTTCCTATTCGATATATCGCACTGTATCAGTCCAAAAATCGTTTCAAAGAATATGCTGGTGTTCGTTACTATGGCGAAGTTACCTATATGCAGAAGGTAAAACGTAAGGACATTGATTTTCCGATAAGTCGAAATAATGGAAACGAAATGTACTATGCATTCCGCATCAAGGCATGGAAAACGCTTCCTGCTCCCATTGCAGTCAAGGACGAGTGGGTGAATGAGCCAAAATTTACCAGTTTATTCTTACTGGAACATAGCCAGCAGTCCTTCGAATTGTTTAACATCCATTCCGAGGAAGAATACCGGCTGATGATGGAGATCAATAAAGCATTTGATAATCTATCCACATCCACTGCAGACAATAATGCCGCCGTATACCGCATCAATGACAGCCACGCTGTTATTGTAGCAGATGGTAATTTCACAATTACCAATAACACCGGTGATATACTCGGATCGGTTTCTATCAGTAATTTTGCACGGAGTCCTCGTGCAGGATTCAGAGAGATCAAGCGACTTCTGCAGTAGCCTACACTCGTTATCAGAAGCAGAAATTTTCTATCCTCATAATACGCAAAAATGGGCGGCTTCCACAGAAGCCGCCCAACACGATTAGTATATCAAAATCCTCGCTCCAAGTCCATTCTCAGTATCTCCAATATTTGGCTCTCTTTCTTATGGAACATCCCATCTTGAAAATCCTGAGATGGCTTGCTATTATAAAGTTACAAAAAAGGAGTGAGTCCAATGTACTAACTAACTTCTCATCCTACAGAAACCGGAGGTTAAGCAAATGATGGAACCCGACAACTTCATGAAGTAACCCTTGATCGTTAGAGTGATTAGCTAACAGATCAAGGGTTATTTCTTTGCGTGCCGAAAGGCGCGCTTTTTTATTTTCGCAGAATCTTTTCCATGAGTTTCCCCTTGGCCAGGTTATCCACCAGCATGTCCAAGTAGCGAATCTCCTGCATCAGCGGATCTTCAATCAGCTCCACCTTGACACCGCAAATGCTTCCCTTCATCAGTTTCCGGCTGGGGTTCAGATTAGGTGCCTTGCGGAAGAAATCACCGTATGAAATGTCGGACTGCATCAATTCCTCAATCCTTTATGATAACGCCTGCAATTTGTGCTACGATATCACCAGATAACAGAAGGGGGTAGTATTATGGAGAAATTCATTCCCAACGAGAAGCTTTCCAAAAAGGAAAAGCGCAAGATCGACCAAGCCAGACGGCAAACCTGGGGCGAGCTGAATCCCGTCACAAGGAAGCTGGAAAACAGCAAGGCTTATAACAGAAACAATCCGCTATAATTAACTTAGATGTGAAAAGGACATCGCGGAGGCTTACCGCCTCTTCGAGAATAAATCGGATAGGGTTCTTAAGGTTGTGGTGGAGCCTTAACTGCTATTCTTCTTGCAACTACACCCATATTATGATAAAGTATAGGTGTAATTTTCGAGCAAAAAGGAGGGTTTTCTGGTGAATCCTTTTCAGAAAATAAAGAATAGAATTGAAGAAAATGCTGAACAGAAAAATGAGGAACAGCGCCAACGAATTGAACGCTTAGCAGAACTGGAAGCAACACAAAATCGCAAAGGCTTTCATATTCCCAATCCTGTTCAATCAATGAAGGATAAGAAAGAAATCAAAAAACTCAAGAAGGAAATCGCTGCTTTTGAAGAAAGCAGACGCAATAATAAAATAGTAATTGGTTGTACAGCATTAGTTTTTGTTCTAATTGGTTTCTGCGGTGTAATGGCAGCATTTGAAAAAGAGGATTTTCCATCTGAAGCAAAACCTTCCGTTTCTATGCATGAATACTCAGAACCTACCATTCCTACTGCTATAGACAGCACCGATTCTATTTCCACAGACACTCAGGCAACAGAAGAAAACAAAACTTCGGTAGAGGAAACTGCTTCTATTACTGAACCAACGGAGGCTCCAACAGTGGAAATAGATCCCCCCTCTGAGTCCGTTGATTGTCTTCAGATTTCTGCTTCCGACCTATCAGTTACTACCACTCAGGATTATGCACACACAGATACGGATGTTATCTTCTTAGGTAACCAGGAAGGTGTTACTATTTCCATTGTAGCCAATAGTGGGGATATCTCTTGGGATACTTTGGTGCTGATATATGATGAAACCGTTCTGAATGTTGAAATGCAAAGCCCGGTAAGCACAGAGACACAGACTGTGTTGAAAGCATATGTTACTGGTAAGAAAACGGGAGAATCTGAGTTTTTCATTTGCACTGAGTATGATTTAGCCACTAAGGGAGAAGAAGCCGAAGGCTATTATCTGGATATACGCAAACTAGATTCTACCGAAGGCTGCATCGTATATGTAACTCGCTCTGGAGAGAAATATCACTTTAGTGAAAGTTGTGCCGGTGATGGAGCAACAAAAACCATTTACCGAGATGCCACGGAGTATGAATATGAACCTTGCGGCAAGTGTGCAAGATAATCAAATAGCTCACATAAAAGAGGAAGCATCTCGCTTCCTCTTTTTACTCTATTAGTACTTATTATAGTGAATCCTACTTGCATCAAACCGATCCACAGCTTCCAGAGCCGCATCCTCAGCAGGATAGCCGATACCCACGACGGAGTATGGCTCCACATTTCTGGGCAGGCCCAGAAGTTCTGCAAGAGCGGTCTGTCCGGGAGGCCGGGTCCGGCACCCATCCAGCCTACGCCCAGGCCCTCTTCCACGGCCTGCTGGAGGATATTTACGGTGCAGGCGCCCAGATCCTGCTGAGCAAGCCAGGTCTGACCCATTTCGATTCTTCTGGGAACTTCTCTTTGCGATTGCTTCGATCATCATTTTTCTTCCCCAGCATTCTTCGCTATATTTTTTGTATAGCATAGATTCCCGGGATAAAAGAGGGCTGTTGCAGAATTTGCAACAGCCCTCTTTTCCGTATAAAAACAAAAAAGCCCCGACTTTTCAGTCGAGACTGCTTTGCTTTTTCTCCACTCTTCATTAAGCGGTGGTTTCGGTCTTGCGACCTCCACACACGCAGCTTAACGAATCGTTTCGTCTGCAATTTCCTTTCGTCTTCCGCCGGCTTCAATCTCTGCAGCTGCTTCTTTCCGGCTCGCCCCTGC
>JAFYLN010000023.1 GCA_017537045.1 Oscillospiraceae bacterium
CAAAACGGTAAAGGTGGATGGAGAACCGATAAGACTGACACCTGTGGAGTACAAGATCCTGGAGTTGCTTGTCAGAAACAGAGGCCGAGTGTTCTCTGCCGAAGATATCTATTCCAATGTGTGGAATGAGCAAAATGTTGTTAATGACAACACGATTGCGGTTCATGTCCGACATATCAGAGAAAAGATAGAAATCAATCCCAAGGAACCCAAGTATCTGAAGGTCGTTTGGGGAATCGGTTATAAGATCGATTAAAGGAGGGCTTTATCAATGAGAAAAGTAGTATATTCCAGCGTCACAAAATTGGTTGCGGTGCTGTTACTGATCGCATTCATTGTTGTTGGAGTGCTATTTACAACTGCCGGTATTTATGAGTATTTTCATAGCGAAGAGGAAATCTATTCCTTTGAGGATGATTTTTCGGAATCCTGGTATGTTAGATCGCTGCTGGATACTCCTCAAAATTTGATGTACAATGTTTATCACGATGTCTTCTACGAGTATGATGAATATGGACACCGTGTCATTAGAGAAAATGTCAGCACCGATGAGCTTCGTGCCGAACTCATTAAAAGAATGGAAGAAATATTCGGTGAGCCGGGTAATTTTGAAAAAATAAATTATTTCGTGCAGTGGAATGACCTCGTTTTTACTAATTGCGGCGCTGAAAAAGAAGCGGATCTTCTGCAAGGCGAGTATCACTCCTATTTCAAGAGAGATAAAATCGGAAATGTTGAGCACTTTACCAGTGCTACGACTGATTTAACACGAGGGTATTTACTTGAAGAGATCGAACTATTTGACAGCCAAAGCGAGATCGTCATTAGCTGTAGTATTAGGGATGATGTCGTTCAGCATTACAAAGCAATGTGGGAATTGCAAGAAAGTATCGTATTGAACACTTTCATCAAGCTCGTTGTTTGTGTAGGTGCGCCATTACTTCTTTTGATTTATTTACTTTGTGTTTGCGGTAAGAATAAGGACGGCGAATACAAGAATAACTGGCTCGATAATATTTGGATAGAAGTACATCTGGCGTTAATTGCCGGAGCAGCAATAGGTGCGATCGTCCTGTGTATATTTGTAATTGAGGATTATGTGTATGGCAACTTCCCACACAACCTCATCTGCTGGGTAATGGGGAGCGTATCTGCTGTTGGTAGTCTCATTATCATTACTTCTTTGCTTTCTATTATCCGCAATATTAAAACCCGTAGACTGATTGAAACAAGCATTGTCCTTCGTGTGATCAGATGGGGCTTCCGCTTAGTCGGAAAGATTGTCCGTTGGAGCTGGAGAACATCCAAATCTTTCTGGACCACCATTTATAGATTGCTGTCTAAGAAAACCGGTGTCATCCTAATTAGTATGCTGTTTGGATATACAGCCTTTATTGGTATTCTGGGCATTCTAACTCCTGAATCGCCAATGCCGGTTATCATTGGTGTTATGCTCTTTGGTTTTTCCGCATTCTTTGTAGCTCGTCGATCTGGAGATCTTGACGAGATTAAGAAAGGCGTCAGCGAGGTTCGTAACGGAAATGTGGCATACAAAATCCCGGAACTAAGATGCGAGGATATGAAGGCACTGGCAGCGAATATTAACGATATTGCAATGGGGCTGGATGCGTCTGTAGCTGCTCAGGTAAAGGCAGAAAGATTGAAGACGGAACTTATCACAAATGTCTCTCATGACATCAAGACACCAATCACCTCTATCATCAACTATACCGCGCTGCTTTCAAAGGTAGAAGGCTTGCCCGAGGAAGCAAAAGACTATGTTGCAGTCATTGCCAAAAAGAGCGACCGTTTGAAGAATTTGACCCAGGATCTGTTTGATATTTCTAAGGTACAAAGCGGTAACGACGAAGTAGTGCTGGAGAAATTGGATGTGGCACTTCTCGTTGGACAAGCCCTCGGTGAGCACGATAATGAGATACAAAGCTCCAACTTACAGTTCTGTGTGAATACGTCCAAGGAGCTGTTTATCTCTGCTGACGGTCGGAAGATGTCCCGTGTGCTGAGCAATTTGATCAGCAACATTCTCAAGTACACCATGAAGAACACCAGAGTATTTATTACCGCATCTGAAAAAGACGGTATGATCGTAATGGAGTTCAAAAACATCTCCGCATATCCGTTGGATTTCGATGTGGAGGAAATTACGCAGCGATTTGTTCGCGGTGATGAATCCAGAACTGCAGAAGGCAATGGCCTTGGCCTTGCTATCGCAAAGAGCTACACCGAGATCTGCAACGGAACCTTTGAGATCGTGGTGGACGGCGATATGTTCAAAGCGATTATAAAATTCAGAAAGTATGCATAGCTCCAAGAGGCTGTTTGCTTTTTGAAAGATTTGGCAGTACAATAATCAAGTAGAAATACAGACCGATAGTTTCAATAAGACGGAACAAGAACTTGCAACCATATAGAAAGAAGGATTGCGAAATGAAAAAGTTAATGATTCCTGCAGTAATAGGCGCAATCTCTGCATTGGCTCTCGTGCTGTTTCTTATAAGCAAAAAGAAACGGACACCTGCGGAGATTGAAGTATGAAAGCAAAGAAATTCCTTAAAACCGCATTCATTGTGTTTCTTTGTCTCGCGGTGGTTGGCACAGCAACACTGTTTACCATCAACGGTTATGTGAAAGCTTCTGCCAAAGGTCGTATTCTTACGATCCAAAAAGCAGCGGAGCTCGAGGATGTGGATTGCATTATTATTCTCGGTTGCCAGGTCAAAGACGATGGCAGTCTCAGCCATATGCTCCGCGACCGTTTGATGTGCGGTCTTGAAGTATACGAGACCGGCGCTGCACCGAAACTGCTGATGAGTGGTGATCACGGCCGGGAGGAATACGATGAAGTCGGTGCTATGAAGAACTATGCCATTGAGAATGGTGTGCCATCTGAAAATGTCTTTATGGATCACGCAGGCTTCTCTACCTATGAAACGATGTATCGTGCCAAAGAGATCTTCAAAGCAGAAAAAGTGATTATCGTTACACAGGAATATCACCTATACCGTGCATTGTATATCGCTGAGCGACTCGGTATGGAGGCCTACGGAGTATCTGCTGACCTAAACAGATACGCAGGTCAGTCTATGAGAGACTTCAGAGAGGTTTTGGCAAGGTGTAAGGATTGGGCAATGTGCATCTTCAAGCCGGAACCTACATACCTTGGAGAAGCAATACCTGTCAGCGGAAATGGTGACATCACAAACGATTGAGATATGCGTTGACTTTTCATGATTTGATTTCGTTGTTCTCTTACAGAAAGAAAGGAGACGAAGAAAGGTGTTAGATTCCTTCTTTGAATCAATATCCTGGCCTATGGAGCCGCCACCGGCATACGGCGCGTTCCATATCCTGTTTACCTTGATCGGCTTTGCCGTATGCGGATTCTCTGCCTGGAAGCTGCGGAATGTCAGCGATAAAGCTGCAGGCTTGATTCTGTTCTTCTGCGGTCTGGTGCTATCCTTGTCGGAAGTATTTAAGCAGTTTTTCTGCTTCTATGTGATTGCCGACAACACATACCAC
>JAFYLN010000188.1 GCA_017537045.1 Oscillospiraceae bacterium
CGAAGGAGTGATAGACGTGGCAGACAACAAAATTCAGTTATATGAAAATCAGCAGATTCGAACTGCATGGGATGAAGAAAAACAGGAATGGTATTTCTCAATCGTGGATGTGATTGCGGTTCTGACGGAAAGCGCAGATCCAACTGCCTACTGGCGTAAGCTGAAGCAGCGCCTGAAGGCAGAAGGAAATGAAACCGTGACAAACTGTCACGGTTTAAAGATGAAGGCCGCTGACGGAAAGCGCCGTTTGACCGATGTGGCATCTTCTGAACAGCTATTGCGTTTGATTCAATCTATCCCGTCTCCAAAGGCAGAACCCTTTAAGCTTTGGCTGGCACGGGTTGGTGCAGAACGAATTGAAGAAACTATTGATCCGGAGCAGGCTATCGACCGGGCACTGGAAACTTATCAGCGAAAAGGCTACAGCGACGAGTGGATTCATCAGCGATTGATGTCCATTCGGGTTCGTAATGCCTTGACAGACGAATGGCAGAAAAGCGGTGTGCAGCAAGGCCGGGAATATGCGATTCTGACAGACGAGATCACAAGGGCATGGTCGGGTATGAGCACCCGGCAGTATAAGAATCTGAAGGGACTCAAGAAAGAAAACCTCCGGGATAATATGTCGGACATGGAACTGATTCTGAACATGCTTGCTGAGTCCACTTCTACGGAAATTTCTAAAAATGAGAATCCGTCTTCCTTTGCGGAAAGTCAGGCCATTGCCAAGCGTGGCGGTAAGGCTGCATTGGAAGCAAGAAAGGCTGTGGAGCAGCAGACCGGAAAATCCGTAATCACCAGTCAAAATGCAGTTGAACTGAATGCTGTGGTTACGAATATGATTGAAGAAGTCAGCAAAGCGGTTGACGAGGAATAATACTCTTATTGTGTTGAACGAAAGTGAGGGGGTAGAATGGGACTTCTGGAATGTGCAAGCGGTGCATCTATCTGGCGGGGATATGATTATTTCGAAGAGAAGAAGGTTCTGAGCATCGACGAAATCGATCCGGGGATCTACTCTGCGACAGTATCCGGAAGTTCAGACAATGCCTATTCTGTGGAACTTCACATGAAGCATCCAAGGAAATCGAAATGCAACTGCCCTCACGCAGACGGAAAGAGAATTATTTGTAAGCACATCGTTGCAACATATTTTACCGTTCTTCCCGGCGAAGCCAAGAAATTCTATGAGGAAGCAATAGCCTATCAAGAGGAAGAAGAAAAACGCAACGAAGAACTTGCTGACAGGGTTTGTTACTATGTGTGGCATATGAAAAAGGCGGAGCTGCAGGAAGCGCTTCTGCAAGTATTGTTTGACGGACCCGATTGGCAGTTTGATCGTTTTGTTAGAGATAACGGACTTGAAGATGATTGGAGGTGAAACCGGATTGAAAGCAGTTATCTATGCACGATACTCTTCGGATAACCAGCGGGAAGAATCCATCGAAGGTCAGATCCGGGAATGCACCGCCTTTGCAGAAAAGAACGGTATCACGATTCTGAAGCACTACATTGACCGGGCGTATTCTGCCAAGACAGACAATCGTCCGGAGTTCCAGCGGATGATCAATGACAGCAGACAAAGACTGTTTGATATTGTCCTTGTGTGGAAGCTGGATCGCTTCGCAAGAAACCGCTATGACAGCGCCAACTACAAGAACATCCTAAAGAAGAACGGTGTTCGGGTGGTATCCGCCAACGAGCCGATCTCTGACCGCTCCGAGGGTATTCTGCTGGAGTCCATGCTGGAGGGTTTTGCGGAATACTTCTCTGCCGACCTTGCAGAAAAGGTCAGCCGGGGCATGACCGAGAATGCGCTGAAATGCAAGTTCAACGGCGGCAATCCCACCATAGGATTTACCTCCGATAAGGAGCAGAACATTCTAATTGATCCGGTGAAAGCTCCCTTTGTTTTGGATGCTTTCAAACTGTACGATGATGGTGCTACCATGTTGCAGATTCGGGATTTCTTGAACGAGCACAATGTGCTGAACAGTCGGGGCAATCCCCATACGGTCAACAGTGTGGCGAAGATTCTCAAGAACCGCCGCTACATTGGTGAGTACAGTTATCGTGACATTGTGATACCCAACGGCATCCCGGCCATCGTGCCACAAGACCTCTTTGACCGGGTGCTGGATATGAGCAAAGAAAAGAACAGACGGATTTTGATCGATATGTTCATCAACCGGGTTTATCTGTACGATGACAAACTGGTCATCACGTTCAACGATAAGGATGGTGCGGAAACCATCACATTGGAAGACATGGAAACCGCTCTGGCTGAGGCCGGGTTCGGTTCGGATTTGGTTAGCTTCGCTGTACCATTATCAGAGTTACCAAATCTGGTAACTCTGATTTTGTTTTCTCCCGTTTTCTTTTATTTTCTTGATTATGCTGTCTCAACCATGGTATAAATCTTATAAGAATATTCGCATTACAGGAGTGTTTTCACAGGCTCTCCTGTTAAATTTTTGTAAACATTTCTCAAATGTTGCACGTTTGTGTGCAACAAATGGCCTGTTTTTCCTTACTTGTAGAAGAACTTTTGTTCTTACTGCTTGAAAAGGAGAAGAAAGGGATGTACTATAAACGAAGTAAAGGGTTATTGCTTGCAAGGAAATCCGTGGATGAGCCAGAGTGGGTTCGATGGACGCACCATTCTGATGGGAAAACTCATTGCGAAGAGTGTCTTATGTTGGATGGGTGCTGGTTTCAAAAGGAAAATGCACCACACTGACCCCACCATCCGTTCTGTCATTGCACTTTGGATCCCGTTGAGTATACAGTTGTGTTAATAAACGCAGCAGCCCAAAGTGACTACAGAAAATTTGGTCCATACCTGTTCAATACAACCGGCTTATATACCCATACGAAGGAAAAATTGTTTGCTCAATGGGGATATACTGTTGAGGGTGCTAAGTGGTTGCAGGCAGAAATTGAGAGACAGGGAAGAGAAAAATACATATTAGGAGAATACGAATTAGGAAAACTCAGCAAAGATGGTCAGCGAATTAGTATTCGTATAGAAATACCCAGAAAAAACGGAGAAGGAAACGTCTCTTTCTTATCAGGATGGATGGTGCATCCGAATGGAAAACTTCGCCTGGTAACACCTTGTGGAGGAAAATAAAATGAAAATGATGGATTGTGTTGAAGTGATTATTGAAAAAAGAGAATATTCAAATGATGGTGTTCATCTGGGTATGCAGGGGTGGATTTGTGAAGAACAATATAGAACGGGATATTGGCTAGTAAATTTCCCTCAGTGTGGTGAGAATGATGATATTGCAACACTTGGAGTACGAGAGGAAGATATTAAGGTGATTCCTGTAATGAATGCCTTTGTAAATGAACAAATCAAGGCAAAGTTTGATGCTGAGGAGAAGGCTTTTGAAAACGGTGACACCCGGCGTATTTCTAATGGCTATGAAGATATTTCTGATTACATGATTTGATTGTTCCGCTACATTTGTGAAGAAAAACAAGGAAATCTATTGCTCTGAAATCCCAAAAACTGTTGGTATGGCTTAGATTTTCAAAAAGTCCTATAAGAACATTCGCACCAAAAAATAAGAGAGGGCTTTTGCCCTCTCTTATTTTTTGCGCGGAAGGGACTCGGATAATAAAATGCGGCGCGCATTCAGCGCCGCCGGCGACGGCTTGACGGAGCCGAACCTTGATTTCTCGAGTCCCTTCCGGCGTACTGCACGGCAAAACAGCACAATAATATGCCCCGACTGCTGTAAGCGAAGAGGATATACTTCGTATGGCTCAAAGTGTTCCCGCCAACACAGTCAATGTTGGGAATCCGTAGAAAAATGCTGATAGCAGCGCCGGCACGTCAGGGATGCTGCGCCCTACGGGGAAGACAAATAATGGAAGCGCAGGCACCCCCCGATCCAATTGCGGATCAGGGGGCGTTGATTCCGATCAGGCTTCCTTGCGGCAATCCACAAGGGAAACGCTCAGCACACCGGGCAGTGCTTTCAACTGGCCTACGTCACGGTAGCCCTGATGGCACACGCCAATCTCGTAAATGCTTTCGCTGTACTTACCCGTATCGACACAGGAGGTCAGGGCGAAGGACAGGTGCTTTGCATCCAGCAGTTCTTCCACGCGGGCGAAAGCCTCGCTGTTTTCTGCGCGGATCACCAGCAGGAAGGGCTTTGCCGTGGCATCCATATAGCGGATACTCAGCAGGCAGACCAGACCTCCTACCAGACAGCCGGTCAGGGTCAGCAGGTAGAAGCCTGCGCCTGCGGTGATGCCTGCGGCTACCGCCCAGAACAGAAATGCGGTGTCGGCAGGATCTTTCACAGCCGTGCGGAAACGGACGATGGACAGGGCACCCACCATGCCGAGGGACAGGGCGAGGTTGGAGGTAATGGTCAGCACCATGGTGGCGGTGGTGGTGCAGATCAGCAGCAGGGACAGCTGGAAGCTGCTGCTGACGGCGGTGCGGCGCATGGCGCGCTTGTAAATGAACAGGATGAAGATACCTGCTGCAAGGGAAAGTCCCAGACCCAGCAGCATCTGCCAGACGGAAATGCTTCCGTCAAAACGCTGGATCACGCTGTTTTTCATAATATCCCAGATACTCATGGTTTTGTCTCCTTAAAATTTCACGCGGCACAGCGCGTATTTGGAAAGGGAAAGCTGTTGCGCTTTCACGCGGGTAAGCTTGCGGGCAAAGGCGGGAAGGTAGGTGCCGTACTTGACCTCCATGACCACCTGACCGGCTCCCAGAACAGGAATGCCCCGGAAACCGGGGTCGCTCAGGGCGAGGGCATCGGGGGGGAGCGCTTCCAGATCACGGTCGAAGGTCAGACGGAAGTCACTGCCCTCATGGTAGAAGGCGTCACGGGTGTAGCGCACGGCTACAACGGGCTTCTGCGTTTTGGACTGCATCTGCTGCAGCAGTTCCCGCGCCGTACCGTTTGTCTGCTCCCAGATACCCGGCTCCGCCAGCAGGGGAACCTGCTCCCAGCCGATAACGGCGGAAATCTTGTTGGTCAGAATGCCCAGCTTGTCTTTGCGCTCCAGACGTACAAACCTGGTGTCGTAATCATAGGTGCGGACACGGAATTTGCTGTGCAGTTTCAAACCGTCCAGCTTTTCATACAGTCCGGTGTTTTCCGGGTCGTCGTAATAGATGGATGTGATGGTGTAGGTTCCGCCGTCACCATGGCTGTCAGGCGTAAGCAGGCCTCTGGCACGGCGGAGCAGTTCGGCATACTGCCGGTAGGTGATGATGTATTTTTCTTCATGACGTGACAGCATGGCTCACACCTCGAATCCATAGTCACGCATCTGCGCGTCAGTCAGCTGGAAATACTGCTGGATATCCTCCACAAAATAGCTTGTGCGCTTTGCGGCGAAGTTGCGCAGTACCTGAATGCTCCGTTCCCATTCGGAAACGCTGGAACCCCAGCGGGCGCATTCCTTTTCAATGTCGTTTTTCAGCAGGTCGTAGAAATAATCGATGCGTTCCGTCACGACCTGCTCGTTCCATACGGTGTTTAACTGGTAAGCCACCCGCCGCAGGAATGCATCCTGAAACTCCGGATGCGGCATCAGCCGGTTCACAAAATCGCGGGCATACTGGTCGTGAGGATGGTAATGGCTTTTGGTCAGGAATGCGTCGATGGTATTACGGCTGGGATCCTGCATGGAAACATCGGTGTCAAACAATGCCCATGTCCACGGCATCTGGGTGCTTTTGAAGAATTTCACGTTGCCGAGGTCGCGGTTTTCAATCCACATCTGGATGATAACATGATCCATATAGGTGCGCACGTCGATGTTCTGGCAAATGTAGTCGTAATGCTCCTGTTCGGTCAGATCGTGGTTAAGCGCATAGCGGCGAAGCTCGGTGTATTCCAGACACTCCCGTCCCTCCTGCGAGGTCAGGGTCACATCGTCCTTGTCTACATTATAGTGGGCGGCTACATACTGGTCGTTCAGCTTTTCGCGGATGAAATAAATACCCCAGTATTCGCCGTTTAAGTACAGGACAACAGGCCGGTACTGCTGGACGGGCATATCCAGATAATCGGAGGCAAGAGAGGTGATCATCTCATCGCGGAATTTGGAGGAATATACATCCTGTCCGCCTGCCCGCAGCACGAAATTCTGGAAGCTGCCCAGTCCTTCCTCCCCAAAGAGGGGATAATCCAGACTGGATTCACCGAATTTGTTCCGGAACATGCAGGCGAAGGACTTTTTCTTCTGGGCGCGTGAGAAACCGCCGAAGATCTTCAGGCCGCAGCTTTCGGAGAATCCCTCGATGCCGTTTTCTTCAAAGAGGGATACGGTGGCGGGCTTTTCGATGTCTTTCCAATAGTTGGCACCTATGTATGGATAATGGGACGCGGCACCGTGACCAGCGGAATAAATGCCGGTATAATCGCTCCAAAGATTATCGGGTTCGGTGACAAGACACACAGTGGCGAGAGTATCGCCCTCATTGATCAAATAAGTCAGATCCAGAATTTCGGAACGGGTACAGCCTGCTTCGTAAGCGCATACACGAAAAACAGTGGTTTTTGTGATCTCAATGGGCTCTGTATAACGCTTGGAATTGCGGTCAGGCTCCGTGCAGTCGGTGGTATAGTAAATTTCACCTGCACCGGAAAAGCCGATGACCAGACTTGTAACATCGTCATACGCACCCTGCGCCTGAAGGGCAGCGGGCATCTGGGAGATCCTTGCTTCGGTAGAATTGGCCTTGCCGGGGGTAGGCGTTGCCAGCTGGGCGGTGAAGCCTGCGCCGGCAGGACGGCCAAAGGCAGTGTCACCGGCAAGTGCGGGCAGGATCAGATAATCTACAATGATGCCATCCTTTGCCAGATACAGCAGGTCGCCATCGGAGGAAAGATTCATAGGCAGGTAGTCATAGCCTTCGGGGAGGTTCTTGCCATCACTGCTCAGCAGGACCACCATGTAATCTCCGCTGCCCAGTGTTTTCTCCGGCAGGGGATGCTGCTGTAAATTCTCGGAGTCGGTCAGATAATAGCCGGACAGGTCGATTGCATGACCGGAGGCATTATAAAGCTCCACCCAGTCGGTGGTGTTGGCAAAAGGACCGGGTAGGTAGGAACCGTTGGCGCTCATGGCTTCGCTCAGCTGCAGCCCGTTGGATGCGGCCGCTGCCTGAAAATCCTTTGCGCCTGTGGCGGTGTTGGGGAAACCAAGGGAAACGCCGGCAAGGGTATAAGAAAGCGTGTCGCCGCCCTCGGCCAGACTCATGCTGGAGCCGAGCGGTATGCCGTCGCAGGGGACAAGGGGACTGAAATAATAATCGGGTCCGAGCAGATATACTGCTTCATCGCGGGCGAGGGAGAAGCCGGTGCTTTCGCGGCTGATGGTAACGACCATCCGTTCTCCGGCAGAGAGTGTCCGGTCGGGCAGGGGATGGGCATAGGGATCGCCACCGTCGGAAAGATACCAGCCGGCGGTGCTGACGGGTTCACTGCTTCGGTTCAGAAGCTCCACTGCATCTGTAAGGCGGCCTTCGACAGGTACACCGCTGCTGCTGAGCAGGACTTCGCTGATCACCAGCGCGCTGTTTGTGTTGATCCGTGATTCCTGGGCGGCAATACAGCCATCCTCCGTGTTGGGGAAGCCGAGGCTGGACTGCATCAACTGATAGCCGCTTTCCGTCCATGCAAGGGAGAGGTCGTCTGCGCTGTACTGTGCAGCCACAGTCAGATAGTTTCCCGCAGGGTCAGTCAGGCAAAGTTCTTCTTTGGCAGTCAGTGCGAAATTGGCATGGATGGTGCCGTTACCGGCAGTGTAGTTTTCGCCGTCGCAGAGGATCAGCAGATAGCCTCCTGCGGGAATGGATACATCCGGCAGACGGAAGCGGAAGCGCTGCTCCACACGGTCGGAAAGATACCAGCCGCTGAGGCTGATGCTTTCGCTGGTTTCGTTGTGCAATTCCACAACGTCGCTGAAAACGCCGTTTTCATCGGGCAGGGAACTGCGGTTGGCAATCAGGATCTCGCTGACCTGTATGTCCAGCGTTTCTGCCTTTGTGCCTGTCCGGAATGCGTGGATCCCGTCACTGGTATTCGGGAAGCCGGGGGAGGGGGAGCTGCTCAACTGCCAGACACCGTTTTCACAGACCATGACCTGATCGGCAGTGACGGATTGCAGCTTGGCCTGGGCAAGGATATTACCGGCGGGATCCTGCAGCTGAATACTGTCGCGGCCTGATGCCGAGAGGGCGAAGCCGGTGGTCTCTTTTCCCAGAAACAGCACGCGGTATTCGCCTTTTCTGAGGGTCAGTCCATCGAAGCTGTAGCTCACAGAACCGTCAGTCAGGTGGCAGCCGGTCAGGTCGGTATCTTCGCCTGCATTGTACAGCTCAATATAGTCCCGGTATTTTCCGTCGTTATCTGCAATAATGGTTTCATTCTTTGCACAGATCTCACTGATCTGTACATGATAAACGCCTGCAGGCTGAGCTGCAGATTGCGAGGCAGGATCCAGCAGCAGACCTGCTGCAAAGCACAGCACCAGCGCAGCCAGCAGCAGGCATATCAGAAATGTATTGCTCTTTCTCATGGCAGGGAGTTCCTTTTCTTCGGTCATTTACAATATATGGAGTATTATACAGGAAACACCGGGGAAAAGCAATAAAAAACCACACGTTTGCGGCATTGCAAAAGTGTGGTTCATTTATAGGATTTTTTCTTGTGGCTGCATGCTTGATGGGAATTGTCACGCCAGTGTGCGCAGTGACCTGCAATGACAATGTATAAGCTATGTCATTCCGAGGAAGGGCGAAGCCCTGACGTGGGAATCCGTAATCTCCCAAAGGAGAATGGATTGCCACGCTGCTGCTTTGGACGGCTCCCCGCAATAACCTTCGATTGTTTCTATTTTCTGTTGTCTTTTGGAAACGTTTATGTTAGATTAAAATATGGTCAGTACGGCCGCCAAATGCTACAAGTATGAGAGAGGTGTTTTTCGTGGAATATACGAAGAATTTTGGTTTCCGTCACAAGGCGGGTGTGATTTTGAGCGTCAGCAGCCTGCCGTCGAAGTACGGCATCGGCAGCTTCGGCAGGGAAGCCCACGATTTTATTGATTTTCTGGACGCTGCCGGTCAGCGGGTCTGGCAGGTACTGCCTCTGAACCCCACATCCTATGGCGACAGCCCCTATCAGTCCCCCGCTTCCTCCGCCGGCAATCCTTACTTTATCGATCTGGAGATTCTGGCTGAAAAGAAGCTGCTGAGCAAAAAAGAACTGGAAGGCCAACGTTTTGACAGTGAGCGTGTGGATTACGGACGCCTCTGGAATCAGAGATTCCCCGTTCTGCGCATGGCCTACAGCCGTTTTGTACCCGACCGTGCTTTCAAGGCTTTTGTAAAGCGTAATGCCTGCTGGCTGGAGTCCTATGCCCTCTTTATGGCACTGAAAGTCCATTACAACCACCGGCAGTGGACGGCGTGGACTGAAAACCACCGCGATTACAAAAAGGCACTTCTCTGCAGCGGCGAATTTGCGGAGGAGATGGGCTTCTGGCGCTGGGTGCAGTATGAATTTGATGTCCAGTGGCAGGCCATTCGCGCCCATGCAAAGGAAAAGGGAATCTCCATCATTGGTGATATGCCCATTTATGTTGCCCACGACAGCGTGGATGTCTGGGCTGCGCCGGAGCAGTTCCTGCTGGATGAGAATTTTATTCCCACTGTGGTGGCAGGCTGCCCGCCCGACGGCTTCTCTGTGGACGGCCAGCTCTGGGGCAACCCCATCTATAACTGGGCGCTGATGGAGAAGGAGAATTTTGCATGGTGGATCCAGCGCATCGGCAGTGCATTCCGGAAATTTGACATCCTGCGCATCGATCATTTCCGCGGCTTTGCAGGTTACTACAGCATTCCCTACGGCGAGGCCACTGCCCGTAACGGCAAGTGGGAATCTGCACCCGGCATTGCGCTGTTCCGCGCCATCCGGAAAGAATATCCCCGGGCAAAGATCATCGCAGAGGATCTGGGCTTTATCACTGAGGATGTAAGGGAGCTTTTGTCCGAAACCGGCTTCCCCGGCATGAAGATGCTCCATTTTGCCTTCTATGATGAAGACAGCGAAAACCTGCCCAGAATGTACGAAAGCCGTAACTGCGTGGTGTACTCTGCGTCCCACGATTCTGATTGCAGCTACACCTGGCAGAAGAACATCCGGGGCGAGGCCCGCCGCCGTTTTAACGCAGAATGCCCGCGCAACAAGGCGCAGCACCGCGTATACGATATCATCGAATTTGCATTCACCAGTAAGGCAAACCTTGCCATGGTGCCTATGCAGGACTATCTGCTGCTTTCCAATGAAAAAGGCCGCATGAACGAGCCTGCTACTGCCACCGGAAACTGGAACTGGCGCATGAGCAAGCGGTATGACAGTGAAAAGCTGCGCGCGGCTATGCTGGAGCTGGCAGTGCGCACCAAGCGTAATAAATAAGAAAGAGGGCAGGAAAATGAAAAAAACATCCCAATTGATCTCCTTGCTGCTGGTTCTGGCAATGCTTCTGAGCTTTGCAGCCTGCGGCGCGCAGCCCCAGCCCACCGAGCCCGCTCCTACGGCCATGCCTACGGAACCTGTACCCACAGAATATACGGAACCCATTCCCGACGGATACAATCAGGTCACGTTTTACTGGACTTATGACGGTACTTACGAAAACTGCGATATCTGGATCTGGGAGCCGGACAAAGCCGGAAAGGGACACCTGTTCCACGAATGCGAATATGGCGGCAAGGTCATTGTCAATGTTCCCGAGGGCGTGGAACAGATCGGCTTCATCGTCCGCCGGGATTGCTCCGCTCCGGGCGGCAGCGACTGGGGCAGCGCCACCAAGGATTATGATGCAGACCGCTTCGTGAAGATTGAGGGTAAGCAAACCGTGGTATATCTGCAAAGCGGTGATGCTGTGCTGTACAAGAGCAAGGACGGCGGCAAGACGCTGGAGCAGACCCGCAAATTCACCATCGCCACCATGACCGATGCCCGGAAGATCAGCTATAAGATCGCACCCAAAACCACCATTTCTGACCTCAAGCAGGTCAAGGTCTACGAAGATGGAAAGGAAGTCGCAGTCACGGCGCTTTCGGCACTGGGAAAGGAAAGTGCCAGCGGCGTGATCGAACTGGCGGAAGAACTGAACCTGTCTGCTTCCTATACTGTGGCCATCGAGGGTTACGGCGAACAGGCCGTGATCCCCATGGAAATCTTCGACAGCCAGTTCTTTGCGGACAACTACCACTATGACGGCACCGATCTGGGCACCGCCGTCAGCGGCGATACCACCACCTTCAAGGTCTGGGCACCCACCGCATCCAGGGTGGTGCTGAACCTCTTTGAGGCCGGTGACGGTGTGGATGCCTACAAGACCGTGGAGATGGTTCCGGGTGACAAGGGTGTCTGGAGCCACACGGAAGCATGCGGCCATGGAACCTACTACACCTATTCCGTTACCACGGCTGTTGGAACGAAGGAAGCGGTGGATCCTTATGCCAAGGCAGCCGGTGTCAACGGCAACCGGGGCATGGTGGTTGATTTGAACGAAACTGATCCTGAAAACTGGAGCGCCGACAAGCCGGTACAGACACTGGACAGCTATAGTGATGCGATCATCTGGGAAGTCCATGTCCGCGACTTCTCCAATACCATTGCATCCTCCGAATATAAGGGCAAATATCTTGCCTTCACGGAAACCGGCCTTGTGAACGAGCATGGTCAGGCAGTTGGCGTGGACTATCTGAAGGAGCTGGGCATCACCCATGTCCACCTGCTCCCTGTCTATGACTATGCCACCGTAGACGAAAGCGACCCCAATGCCCCCTTCAACTGGGGCTACGATCCCAAGAACTACAATGTACCTGAGGGCAGCTACTCCACCGATCCCTACAACGGCGAGGTGCGCATCCGCGAGTATAAGCAGATGGTACAGGCGCTGCACGAAGCGGGCATCGGTGTCATCATGGATGTGGTCTACAACCACACCTACGATGGCAACAGCTCCTTCAACCGCATCGTTCCCTATTACTATTACCGCTACGACAGCACCGGTGCAAATACCTCTGCCTCCGGCTGCGGCAACGATACGGCTTCCGAGCGGTATATGTACGGCAAATTCATGACGGAATCTACCGCCTACTGGGTGGAGGAATACCATCTGGACGGCCTGCGCTTTGACCTGATGGGACTGCATGACCTGCAGACCATGCAGGAAGTTGAGGCGGCAGTCCATACCATTAACCCCAAGGCGGTCATTTACGGCGAAGGCTGGATCATGGGAAGCACCATCGACGGCAGCGCCCAGGCAAACCAGAGTAACATCAGCAAAATTACCCCCACCGGCAAGGCCATCGGCTCCGTGGCGGTGTTCAACGATGCCATCCGGGACGGCCTGAAGGGCAGCGTTTTTGAAAAGACCGGAAAGGGTTATATCAACGGCCAGTCCAAGGCCAATGCTTCCAAGGTCATTTTCGGCATCAAGGGCGGCGCGGGCACCGGCGCAGGCTGGAGCGTTCCCGATGCCATGGTGGTCAACTACATGAGCGCCCACGACAACCACACCCTTTGGGACAAGCTGCTGCTCAGCAATCCCGATGCATCCGACGAACAGAGAAACAGAATGAACAATCTGGGCGCGGCGATCGTGCTGCTTTCCAAGGGAACACCCTTCTGGCAGGCGGGTGAGGAAATGCTGCGCACCAAGGGTGGCGATGAAAACAGCTACAAGTCCTCCGATGCGGTCAATAACATCGACTGGTCCGTACTGCAGGAGGGGACTGCCCAGTTCGACACCATGACCTATTACAAGGGTCTGATTGAAATGCGCAAGGGCTTCGGTATCTTCACAGATGCAGATGTGACAGTCACTGCGGAAGAAGCGGGAAGCGGCATTCTGACAGTCACCTTTGACGATGGCAAGGGCGGTCAGGCACTGGCACTGATCAATCCCCACAACACCAATCTGCCCTTCGGGCTGGACGGCGAGTGGAACCTGGTTGCTGACGGAGCTTCCGCAGGCGCTGCGGTGCTGGCGCGCGAAAGCGGCTCTGTGACAGTGGATGCCATCTCTGCCCGGATCTACGTCAATGACAAGCTGGCTTCCTGATATGAAAAAAGGCAAGAAACTTTCGCTGCTGATGGCTGCAGTGGCCATGGCTGCGCTGACAGCCTGTGCTGCTGCGCCCCGGGGAGAAGACGGACACGCGCTTTCTTCCGATGCTCCGGATGCATCGCCTGTTACCTCCGACACCCTGTATGTCCAAAAGGTGGAAAACCTGCCGGAGAATTTCATCCTGGGCATGGATGCATCCTGTGTTCCCGCGTTGGAAGCGGGCGGCGTGAAGTATTACGATCACAATGGTATCCATAAGAACGCCTACGAGATTTTAAGCGAAAACGGCATCAACTATATCCGTGTCCGCATCTGGAACGACCCTTATGACGAACAGGGGCATGGCTATGGCGGCGGCAACTGCGACATTGAAAATGCTGTTGCCATCGGGAAAAGTGCTGCGGAGCACGGTATGAAGCTGCTGGTAAATTTCCACTACAGCGATTTCTGGGCTGATCCCGGCAAGCAGATGGAACCCAAAGCATGGCGCGGCATGGAACTTGATGAAAAGTGCGATGCACTGTATGTGTACACCAGACAGTCTTTGCAGACACTGCTGGATGCCGGCGTGGACATTGGCATGGTGCAGATCGGCAATGAGACCAACGGCAGCTTCTGCGGTGAAGCAGGGGACTGGTTCAAAATCTGCCGGCTGCTGAGTTCCGGCGCGAAAGCTGTGCGGGAGGTCTGTCCCGACGCACTGGTGGCAGTTCACTTTGCGAATCCCGAGATTGCAGACAGCTATGAAAGCTATGCAAAGCAGCTTGCGCAGCATCAGGTGGATTACGATGTGTTCGCCTCGTCCTATTATCCCTTCTGGCACGGTAGCTTGGAGAATCTTTCCGCATTGCTGACGGAAATTGCCCGAACCTACGGAAAAAAGGTCATGGTAGCCGAGACTTCCTATGCCTATACGCCCGAAGATACGGATTTCAGCCACAATTCCATAGGCGCAGGTGACGAGGTGGCGGGCTATCCCTTCACAGTGCAGGGGCAGGCGGATCTTGTGCGGGATGTGGTCGACACCGTTGCAAACAAAATAGAAAACGGTATTGGCGTTTTCTACTGGGAGGGGACATGGATTTCTGCCGGCGGAAAAAGCTGGGCGGAAAATTCTGCCCTCTGGGAAACCTACGGTTCCGGCTGGGCATCTTCCTATGCAGCCGGTTATGATCCGGAGGATGCGGGGAAATGGTACGGCGGCTGTGCTGTGGACAATCAGGCGTTTTTTGATAAAAACGGCCACGCGCTGGAATCTCTGAAGGTATTCGCACTGGTTCGGACGGGCAATATGCCGTCCGGTGATCTGACAAAGTAAGAGGAGAGAATTATGAAAAAACTGCTATCGATTCTGCTGGCCTGCCTGCTTCTGGCAGGCTGCGCCGCCGCACCTGCTGCGGCTGAACCCCAGCCCACGGAGCCGCCTGTGATGGCCGATCCCGTGGCTGATAACTACCGCACCTATTACCAGATCTTCGTCGGCTCCTTCTCCGATGGCAACAACGACGGCATCGGCGACCTGCGGGGCGTGATAAACCGGCTGGACTACCTCAACGACGGCAACATCCTGTCCGGAGACGATCTGGGTATTCAGGGCATCTGGCTGTCTCCCATTTTCTCCTCGCCCTCCTACCACAAGTACGATGTGAAGGACTACTACAGCGTCGACTGGCGCTTTGGCACGGAGGCGGATCTGAAGGAACTGCTGGCACTGTGCAGGGAGCGCAATGTGCAGGTCATTCTGGATCTTGTGATCAACCACACCTCCAAGGAGCATCCGTGGTTTCTGGAATTCAAGCAGGCACGCATAGACGGCAATACAGAAAATCCCTACTATGATTATTATTCCTGCGCCACCGAAGAAGAAAAGCTCAATGGCGTGACCTATCAGAAGATCGCAGGCAGCGACTACTGGTACGAATGCAATTTCTCCGGCGATATGCCCGAGCTGAATTTCGATAACGAAGCAGTCCGGCAGGAAGTGCTGAAGATCGCAAAATACTATCTGGATCTGGGTGTCAGCGGTTTCCGTTTTGATGCAGTCAAGTACATTTACTACGGCGACACCGAACGCTCCGTGGCGTTCTGGGAGTGGTATATGGACGAACTGCGGGAAATGAAGCCCGATATCTACTGCGTCGGTGAATGCTGGTCAGGCGATACGGAAGTGCTGGAATACTACGGCGCCATGAACTGCTTCAACTTCACCATGTCGCAGGCAGAGGGCATCTTTGCCGCAGCTGCAAAGGGCGGCTCCATGAGCACCTACACCGGTTACATCGAAGCCTACCAGACCAAGGTGCTGGAAATGAACGAGACCGGAATGGTCATGCCCTTCCTGTCCAACCACGATATGGACCGCATCAACGGCGCGTTTATCTTGGAAAGCAATATGCGCATGGCGGCAAACCTCTATCTGCTCTCTCCCGGTTCTCCCATGATCTACTACGGCGAGGAGATCGGCCTGCGTGGCTCCCGGGGCGGGGAAATGACCGATGCCAACCGCCGGTTGGCTATGCTCTGGGGCGATGAGGATCTGATCCGCGACCCGCAGGGTGCCACCTACCCCGAAAAGAACCAGATCAGGGCCACTGTGTCGGATCAGAAGGCCGATGAAAACAGCCTGCTGCGCTACTACCACGACCTGATTGCCCTGCGCCACAAATATCCCGCCATTGCCCGGGGCCGCTATGATGCGGTGAACATGGGCAAGAATCTGGGCGGCTTCGCGATTTCCTATGAGGGCGAAACACTGGGACTTTTCCACAACAACAGCACGGAAGCAGTCAGCTATGACCTGAGCAAGCTCAAGGACATCGCATTCAGCCAGATTTGTGACTTCATCGGTATGGGCAGTGCGGCTCTGGAGGGTACGGTTCTGACCGTGGAAGCCCAGACCAGCGTTATTTTGAAGTGAAGTCCCGTGTGCGGGAAAATGCCCTTGGCGGATTGCATAATGTAGCCGGACAAAAATGTACAGGGTTCACAAAAATTCAAATCTGTGAACGTTTACATTGACATTTTTCCCATGCAATACTATAATTTTTATGGTCGCAAAATATGACCAAATGGGCATGCCCATTTTTACGTTTCTTTGCAAGAAACGTAATGTCTTCTGGCTTCAACGGCAACAGCCGTGAATGCATATACGATTTAAAATCTTTAGGAGGAAAACAAAATGAAGAAAATCATTGCAATGCTGCTGGCTCTGGTTATGGTTCTGAGCCTGGCTGCATGCGGCGGTGCTTCCACCACCGAGCCCACCAAGGCTCCCACCAATGAGCCCGCTGCTACCCCCACCGAGGGCAAGACCGAAGAGGCTGCTAACCCTCTGGCTGGCACCTACGATATCACCGTTTGGGTTTCCGAGTCCGACGGCATGACCGCTCTGACCCAGGAAATGATCGACGCTTTCGAAGCTGCCTACCCCGGTATCGTCATCAACGCTTCTATCGAGGGTGTTTCCGAGGCTGACGCTGGCTCCAAGGTCACTGCTGACGTTGCTTCCGCTCCCGACATCTACTGCTTCGCACAGGACCAGCTGGCTCGTCTGGTGCAGGCTGCTGCTCTGGCAGCTCCCTCCGGCGACATCGCTGAGGCGCTGAAGACTGCAAACGATCAGGTTTCCCTGAACTCCGCTTCCGTGGGCGGCACTCTGTACGCTTACCCCATGACCTCCGACAACGGCTTCTACATGTACTACGACACCTCCCTGTTCACCGAGGAAGATGTTGAGTCCCTGGAAAAGATCATCGAGATCTGCGAAGCTAACAACGTTAAGATCCGTTACGCTCTGGAGAACGCTTGGTACAACGCAGGCTTCTTCTTCGCTACCGGCTGCCACTCCCAGTGGTCCGTTGCTGCTGACGGCAAGACCTTCACCGCTGTTGACGATGACTTCAACTCCGAGGCCGGCCTGATTGCCATGAAGGCTATGGAAAAGCTGGCTAAGTCCCCCGCTTACGACTCCAACGCTGACATCTTCACCGACGCTGGTGTTGTTGTTACCGGTATCTGGAATGCAAACCCCGCTGCTGAGCACTTCGGCGAGAACCTGGGTGCTACCGACCTGCCCTCTTTCGAAATCGACGGCACCTCTTACCACATCAACTCCTACGCAGGCACCAAGCTGATGGGCGTTAAGCCTCAGGCTGAAACCAACCGCGCTGTCGTTCTCTCCCTGCTGGCTCAGTTCCTGACCAACGAAGAGAACCAGCTGAAGCGCTATGAGCTGGCTCAGTGGGGCCCCTCCAACCTGGCTGCTCAGACCAACGACACTGTCGTGAACGAAAAGGCTGGCACCACTGTTATGGGCAACATCTCCCTGCAGGCTCTGGCAAAGCAGAACGAGTACAGCGTTATTCAGGGTCAGATCAACGGCTCCTGGTGGGACATCGCCAAGGTTCTGGGCGCTGACGCTAAGAACGCTACCTCCGAGGATGATCTGAAGAACGCTCTGGTTACTTACGAAAATGCGATCAACGCTCTGCTGACCAAGTCCGAGGAAGAGCTGAAGGCATGGTCCGTCATCGGCGGCATCTGCGGTACCAGCTGGGATACCGACTTCCCCATGACCGAGACCGAGACCGCAGGCACCTACCTGTCCGAGGCTCTGGAGCTGAAGGCTGGCGAAGAGTTCAAGGTTCGTCAGGGCGGTTCCTGGGATGTTAACTTCGGTGTTGAGTTCAATGGCGCTAACATCGTTGTTGAGGCTGACGGCAAGTATCAGGTCCAGCTGGTTTGGGACGGCGCACAGGAAGGCACCGTCACTCTGGTTGCTGCTGAGTAATCAATTCATAATGTAAGAATGCGGGGAGCCGCAAGGCTCCCCCGTTTTTAAAAGGCATTGTCGGCCGGTATGCAAGGTAGCTTTGCCTTGCCTTGCGGCGGGCAATGCCTTTTTTATTATGTAAGAAGGAGGATAGTATAAACGCGGTTTTATACAGGGGTTATGAAGAAATTAAATAGTTTAGAGTACTTAAAACTGAGCAAGTTTGAAGCGTTTGTATACGATTTCAAGTGTTTCCTCTTGGCAATTCCCGGTTGGATCAGGGGTCTGTTTATTGCGCTCTGGAATCTCACTAAGAATTGCGGTATCGCTGTCAAAGAAGAATTTGTTGATATTATCACCACCTTTACAAAGGGTAATTGGGCTGTCAAACTCTCGTTTCTGTTCTTCGGCTTCGGTAACCTTTACTACGGACAGATCATGCGCGGCCTGCTGTTTCTGGTCTTTGAGATCGTCTTCATCGGCTACATGGCTGTCCCCAGCGGCGGCATCTACTGGCTGAAAAAGGTGCAGTGGTTCCAGAAGGGTGCCACTGTCGGTACTGTTCAGGGCGGCTTTGTGGAAAATGTCACCGAAGCTTTCGGCATGCAGATCGTGACACAGGACTGGGTGGCCGGTGACGACTCCGTCAAGGTTCTGCTGTACGGCCTGCTGAGTGTTATTTTTATCGCTGCATTTATCTGGACCTGGCGCCTGCAGGTGAAGCAGTGCCGGATCTGCATGGACATCACCGCTCAGGGCAAGAAGGTCAGAAGCGGCAAGGACGATATGAAGTCCCTGCTGGACGACCAGTTCCACAAGACCCTGCTGGCTCTGCCCATCACCGGTATTCTGGTGTTCACCGTGCTTCCTATCATTTACATGGTTCTGATCGCCTTCACCAGCTACGACGCTGCGCACGACGGCTATTCCAACCTGTTCAGCTGGGTGGGCTGGGAGCACTTCAATGAGCTGTTCAACTTCGGCAACGGCGGTCTGGGTCTGGCCTTCGGTGAGATCCTGAGCTGGACCCTGATGTGGTCCTTCTTCGCCACCTTCTCCAACTACTTCCTCGGCATGTTCGTTGCCATTCTGATCAACAAGAAGGGCATCCATTTCAAGAAGCTGTGGAGAACCATTCTGGTCATGACCATCGCAATTCCCCAGTTCGTTTCCCTCCTTTACGTTTCCAAGCTGTTTGACTCCTCCGGTATCATCGGTGAAGCTCTGCTGGAGCTGGGCTGGATCCCTGATTCCATGCTGGCAGCCAACCAGCGTTCCCTGTGGGACAATCCCACCACAGCAAAGATTCTGCTGATCGTGGTCAATATCTGGATCGGCATCCCCTACATGATGCTGCAGGCAACCGGTATTCTGATGAATATCCCTGCCGACCTCTACGAATCCTCCCGCGTGGACGGTGCCAGCCCCTGGCAGCAGTACATGCGCATTACCCTGCCTTACATGCTGTTCGTCACCGGTCCGTCCCTGCTGACCAGCTTTGTTGGCAACCTGAACAACTTCAACGTCATCTACCTGCTGACCGGCGGTAACCCCATCAACACGGCGATTGGTACCGCAGGCGGCGCATCGGTGGGTCACACGGATCTGCTGATCACCTGGCTGTTCAAGATGGCACTGGGCAGTGCAGACTCCAAGTACTACATGGCTTCGGTCATCGGTATTCTGATGTTCTTCGTCTGTGCAGTCCTGTCTCTGATCGTCTACAATGTCATTCCGTCTACTAAGAACGAGGAGGATTTCAAGTGATGGCACAGAAAACTGAAACAAAAATCCAGAAATCCGGTCTCGGCGCCCGCGCAAGCAGACGTATTAGCAATACCGTTGTGTACATTGCTCTGATCATCATCAGTGCGATCTGGCTGTTCCCCTTCGTCGGCATCGTTCTGGAGTCCTTCAAGGTCAACACCCGGGCTATGGACGGCGAATTCTGGCCCGTCAAGTTCGGTCTGGACAATTACATCCGCCTGTTCAACGAAACAGACTTCCTGAAGTGGTTCAAGAACACCGCAATCATGGGTCTGGCCACCGCATTCTTCCAGACCTTCTTCATTCTGTCCATGAGTTACACCCTGTCCAGAATGCGTTTCAAAGGCAGAAAGTTCCTGATGAACTTCATGCTGATCCTCGGCATGTTCCCCGGCTTTTTGACCATGATCCTGATCTACAAGGTCTTCTCCGATCTGGGTCTGACCATGGAAATGGCTCCCGTCGGCCTGATCATTGTCTACTGTGCATCTTCCGGTATGGGCTACTATGTGTCCAAGGGCTTCTTTGACACCATCCCCAACACGCTGGATGAAGCCGCCCGTGTGGACGGCGCCACCCGCTGGCAGGTCTTCTACAAGGTCATTATGCCCCTGTCCGGTTCTATCGTGATCTACACGATCCTGATGGGCTTTATGGCTCCCTGGGGCGACTTCATGCTGGCAAGCTACATCATCCACGAGAACAGCGCCGGTATGAGCGTTGCGGTCGGTATGTATGAATGGCTGTCCAAGACAATGGTCAATACAAACTACACCATGTTCTGTGCTGCAGGCGTTGTTGTTGCGGTTCCCGTTACAACGGTGTTCCTGTGCCTGCAGAAGTATTATGTTGAAGGCGTCACCGGCGGCGCAGTGAAAGGATAAGAGGGATAGATTATGGCAAGTGTTAAGTTAACAAATGTTAAGAAAGTCTACGGCAAGGACACCGTAGCTGTTCAGGAATTCAATCTGGACATTGCAGATAAGGAATTTATCGTTTTCGTCGGCCCTTCCGGCTGTGGTAAGTCCACCACCCTGCGTATGATCGCAGGTCTGGAAGACATCTCCAGTGGTACTGTTGAGATCGACGGCGTTGTGGTCAACGACCTGCAGCCCCGCGACCGTAACATCGCCATGGTTTTCCAGAACTACGCTCTGTACCCACACCTGACCGTCTTTGAGAACATGGCATTCCCCCTGCGCCTGCAGAAGATGCCTCAGGACGAGGTCTACGAGAGAGTTACCAACGCTGCTGAGATTCTGGGCATTACCGAGTATCTGACCAGAAAGCCCCGTGCACTGTCCGGCGGCCAGCGCCAGCGTGTTGCCATCGGCCGTGCCATGGTTCGTGACTCCAAGGTATTCCTGATGGACGAGCCCCTGTCCAACCTGGATGCCAAGCTGCGTAACCAGATGCGTGCTGAGATCATTCTGCTGCGCCAGAAGATCGACACCACCTACATCTACGTTACCCACGACCAGACCGAGGCTATGACTCTGGGCGACCGTATCGTCATCATGAAGGATGGCTTCATCCAGCAGGTCGGTACCCCCACCGAGGTGTTCGACATGCCCGTCAACCTGTTCGTTGCAGAGTTCATCGGTGCACCCAAGATGAACACCTTTAAGACCAATCTGGTTCGCGAGGGCGACAAGTACTTTGTCACTCCCTACGGTGCAAAGATCGAAGTCACCGGCAAGAAGGCGGAGCTGCTGCTGGAGAAGAACATCCAGTCTCAGGAGATCGTTCTGGGTGTCCGTCCCGAGCACGTGACCAAGGCTGCAAAGAACGACCCCGCAGCAATCGCCTGCACCATCCGCGTCAACGAAATGATGGGCAGCGAACTGCACCTGCACGTGGAAGAGGACAACGGCGACCGTCTGATCGTCCGCATCCCCACCATCACGCTGGAGGACGAGGAGCGCAAGGCAATGGTCTACGGCAGCGAGCTGTACATCACCTTCGAAGGCAAGGTCATGCACTTCTTCGACCCCGAGACCGGCACTAACCTGCTGACCTAAGATTTACCGACAAAGCGGATACTCTTCGGAGTATCCGCTTTCCTTATGAGAAGGTAGTCGAATTTCAGTTTATCGTTCCGTTCCGATTTTGAATGTAGGGGCGGCGATCCATGAATTATTGTGCGATTGCCACCGGCAATCGACCTATTTTGATTCGCTGCGCTCTGCAACACGCCCGGCGGTACGATGTTACGAATTTGCCGAAAACCTATGCGAATTCGTAACATTTCTCTGCGCGGGCGACCAATGGTCGCCCCTACGTTATCCACGGCACATGGTGCGATAAATATCAATTTACCGATCTTTCAGAAGGTCACGTCATGTGATACTGCATAAAAAAGGAATATGATATTTTGCGTTGATTTTTAGACCTTTTTGGTGTAAGATACACTTGTATAGAATGCGGATTGTGTCCTTTCCGGGAGGACATATCAGGCAAAGCAAGGAGCACTTATGATTGAAACCTGTGACCTGCATACCCATTCCATTTATTCGGATGGCACACTTTCTCCTGCGGCATTGATCTGTCTGGCGCAGGAGCAGAAAATCAGCGCGGTTGCCCTCTGCGACCATAACACGGTAGCAGGTCTGCCGGAGTTTTTAGCCGCTGCCAGGGAAAGCGCCGTGGAAGCCGTGCCGGGTGTGGAATTTTCCACCGAATACCGGGCGCAGGAACTGCATATTCTGGGTTTGTTTGTTGAGCCGCAGCATTACGCCGCGGTGACAGAAAAGCTGGCGCAGATGCTGCGGTGGAAAGAACAGAGCAATCTGGCGCTGGTACAAGCACTGCAAAAGACCGGTATGGCGCTTGAATACGGGGCAATCAAAGCGCAAACGCCGGACGGACAGGTCAACCGTGCGGTTATTGCGGCGGAAATGGTGCGAAAGGGCTATTGCAAAAGTGTGAAGGAAGCTTTTTCGAAATGGCTTTCCATTGCATGCGGCTACTACCATCCACCCCGGCGGCTGGATGCTTTTGAGACGATCCGGTTCATCAAATCCATCGGCGCGGTGGCCGTGCTGGCGCATCCGTTTCTGAATCTGGACGAAGCGGAGCTTTACGCATTTCTGCCCGATGCGGCTGCTGCGGGACTGGATGCCATGGAGGTGTATTATTCCGGCTTCAGCGAAGCACAGATGAAGCGTGCTGCGGAAATCGCCGATCGGTTTGGGCTGCTTTACAGCGGCGGAAGTGATTTCCATGGTGCAAACAAGCCGGATATACAACTGGGTACCGGGAAAAATAACCTGTGCATTTCCTGTGGTGTGTTGGAAAAACTTGCGGAAAAACGAAAGCTAATGTAGAAATATATTGAAAAATGTGGTACAGTATTCTTCTGGAAAATCACAGTTACGATGGAGCGTTTAAATATGGTTTATGATTTACAAAAGGCCGGCCTCTGGAAGCGAATTGCCGCATGGCTGTTTGATGGGATTCTGACCGGTATTCTGGCGGTTGGCTTTGCTCTGCTCCTGTCATGGCTTCTGGGCTATGATGGTTACAGTCAGGCACTGGAAGCGGATTACGCAAAATATGAACAGGAATACGGCATCGTTTTTGATATCACGCAGGAGGAATATCTTGCGATGAGCGAAGAAGCACGGCAGAACTATGACGCGGCCTATGAAACACTCATTGCCGATGAAGCGGTGCTTTACAATTACAATATGGTGATGAACCTGACGCTGGTCATAACCTCCGTTGGCATTCTGCTGGCGGTGCTGCTGTGGGAGTTTTTGATTCCCCTGTGGCTGGGCAACGGTCAGACGCTGGGTAAGAAAATATTCAGCCTGTGCCTTGTGCGCAACGATGGTGTGAAGCTGAACACCCTGCAGCTGTTTACCCGCTCTGTTCTGGGTAAGTATACCGTTGAAACCATGGTGCCTGTTGTTATCCTGCTGATGCTGTTCTGGGGCGTTACAGGCCTGCCCGGCACGTTGTGCCTGCTGGTACTGGGAGCTGCACAGCTGGTGTGTCTGGTGGTCTCTGTGAATAACTGCGCGATTCACGATCTGCTTGCAGGCACCGTTGTGGTGGATATTACCAGCCAGATGATCTTCCGCACGACCGAGGATCTGATCGCGTTCAAAAAGCAGGTTGCGGCTGACCAGGCGGCACGGCAGCTCTATTAACAAAATGATGCACATGGCGCCATGTGCATTCCGCTTGTAAAAGCGGAATGAAAGGCCTTTATATAGAATTTTTGAAATAGAAAGGGAATTTGTATGAAAGTTGTTCTGCAAAATCTGACGAAGATCTTCCCCAGCCGTGACAAAAAGTCCGGCAAAGAGGTGGTCGCTGTTAACGATTTCACCTTTGAAATCCCTGACGGCAAACTGATCGGCCTGCTGGGTCCCTCCGGCTGCGGCAAGTCTACCACATTGTACATGATCAGCGGCCTGCAGAAGCCTACCTCCGGTAAGATCTTCTTCGGTAACGACGATGTGACCGAACTGTCCACCGAGAACCGCGGTATCGGTCTGGTGTTCCAGAACTATGCACTGTACCCCCACATGACCGTCAAGCAGAACATTATGTTTCCCCTGCAGAACCTGAAGGGTGCTGACAAGCTGGGCAAGGAAGAAATGCAGGAGCGCGCCTATAATGCAGCAAAGCTGGTGCAGATCGATGAACTGCTGGACCGCAAGCCCAGCGAGCTGTCCGGCGGCCAGCAGCAGCGTGTTGCCATTGCCCGTGCACTGGTCAAGATGCCCCGCGTTCTGCTGCTGGATGAACCCCTGTCCAATCTGGATGCCCGCCTGAGACTGCAGACCCGCGAAGAGATCCGCCGCATCCAGAAGGAAACCGGCATCACCACGGTTTTCGTTACCCACGACCAGGAAGAGGCCATGTCCATTTCCGATATGATCGTCGTCATGAAGCTGGGTGTTGTGCAGCAGATCGGCAAGCCTCAGGATGTGTATGATGATCCTGTGAACCTCTTCGTTGCCAAGTTCCTGGGAACGCCTCCAATTAACGTGCTTTCCGGCCGCGTTTCCGGCGGCAAGGTCTACATCGGTGAGGATGCTGTTCTGGAGGTTGCGGGAGTTGCCGATCAGGAGGTCACCATCGGCATTCGGCCTGAGGGCTTTGTGCTGGATGAAAATGGCCCTCTGCAGTGCAGCCTGAGCAACATCGAAGTCATGGGGCGCGATGTCAGCATCGTTTCTACCAACCCTGCCTCCATCAATCCCAGCATCCGTTCTATCATCAATGCAGACAATAAGGTGGATCTGGCTGCCAAGACCGTCCGCTACAGCGTCAAGCCCCATAAGTTCTTCCTGTTCAACAAGGAAACTGAGGAGCGTATCCGCTACGAGGTGAAGTAATATGGTCGACAACAAACAGCAATGGAAGGCCTGGATCTATCTGGCACCGGCGATTGCTTTGCTGCTGGTGTTCACGCTCTGGCCCATCATCAACACCGTTCGAATGGCATTTCTGGAGAACTACAGCGGCCTGAAGGCTGCTGCGGGTATGCAGTTTGAGTTTGGCATCGGCAACTTCGTCAAGGTCATTGAGTATAAGCGTTTCATTCAGTGCCTGAAGAATACCTGCCTGCTGTGTGTGCTGACAGTGCCCCTGTCCACGCTGCTGGCACTCCTGATCGCCGTTGCTCTGAACTCTATCAAATTTCTGCAGAAGGGCTTGCAGACCATTTTCTTCCTGCCCTATGTAACCAACTCCATCGCCATCGGCATGGTCTTTGCAGCCATGTTCAACATCGTCGGTTCTTTCTACGGCACCGAAAATGAGCTGATCGTCACGGCCGGTATCGTCAATAACATCATTCAGTTCTTCGGCGGCAAGCACGTCAACTGGATCAACTACGGCTCTTCCTATGAAGCCAACATGTTCGTCATGGTGGTCTACATCATCTGGAATGCCCTGCCCTTTAAGATCCTCGTGCTGCTGGGCGGTCTGCAGAGCATCAACAAACAGTATTATGATGCAGCCAAGGTAGACGGCACCCCCCGCAGAAGAGTGTTTACCCACATCACCGTGCCGCTGCTTTCCCCCATGCTGGCATACGTCATCATCACCGGCTTTATCGGCGGCTTCAAGGAATACACCAGCATCGTCGGTATTTTCGGCGAGACAATGGGACCCCCTGATGATGCGAAGCGACTGAACACCATGGTCGGCTTTATCTACGACGCACTGGAAACCAACAGCCAGGGCCGCGCCTCCGCTGCTGCACTGATCCTGTTCGGCATTATTCTTGTGGTTACCCTGATCAACAATCAGGTCAGCAAGAAGCGCGTCCATTATTGATGGGAGGTGGAAACGATGTCTGATAAGAATATTATGACAGAGCGCAATATCCAGCAGGTTTCCGCCCAGCAGAGAGTGATCCAGTTTCTGGTGAAGTTCTTCCTGTACGCATTTCTGATCGCCATGGCGCTGGTCGTTCTGTTCCCCTTCTACTGGATGATCATTTCCTCCCTGAAAACGCTGGAGGAGTACCGCCTGAGCGTGCCCACTTTCTGGCCCCACCGGGTCATGCTGAGCAACTACGCCGATGCCTTCACCACAGCAAATCTCGGCCGCCTGTTTGTCAATACCATGATCGTCGGTGTGGTTTCCACGCTGCTGAGCCTGGTCATCACAGTGCTGTCCGCTTTCGCTTTTGCGCGGCTGGAGTTTAAAGGCCGCGAGACCATGTTTGCATTGCTACTGGCAACCATGATGATCCCCGGCGAGCTGTTTACCATTACCAACTACGCCACCGTTACCAGCTTCGGATGGATGAACACCTACACCGTCCTGATCGTACCTTTCCTTGTCAGCGTGTTCTATATCTACCTGCTTCGCCAGAACTTCATGCAGATCCCGAATGAGCTGTATCTGGCCGCCAAGGTGGACGGCACATCTGACCTGAAGTACCTCTGGAAGGTCATGGTTCCGCTTTCCCTGCCCACCCTGATCTCCATTACCATTCTGAAAATGATGGGTGCATGGAACTCCTATATCTGGCCCCGTCTGGTTGCCAACGATGAAGCCCACCGCATGATCACCAACGGTCTGCGCAATGCCTTCACCGATACCACCGGCGATGTCAACTATCCTGTGCAGATGGCAGCTGTTGCCATCGTCTCCGCTCCGCTGTTTCTGGTCTTCGTCTTCCTGCGCAAGTATATTATGGCAGGTGTCAGCCGCAGCGGCATCAAGGGTTAATAGACAAAACTTGTCTGTAACATAAATTAAATAAACAAGAGAAAGGAAAACACGAAACATGAAGAAAAGAATCGTTGCAGCAGCACTGCTGATCGTCATGCTCCTGAGCATGGCAGCCTGCGGCGCAAAGACTGAGGCTGCCAACACCACTGTTGGTAACTTTACGGTTCCCGAAGGTGGCTATGACGGCAGCGCTGTTACCATCACCTTCTACAACACCATGGGCACCAACCTGACTCCCGTTCTGGAAGCCCACATCGCAGAGTTCAACAAGCTGTACCCCAACATCACAGTTGAGAGTGTCAACGTCGGCGGCTATGACGATGTCCGCGACCAGATCTCCACCGAGATCACCGTTGGCAACCAGCCCAACATCGCTTACTGCTATCCCGACCATGTCGCCCTGTACAATCTGGCTCAGGCGGTTACCACTCTGGATAGCCTGATCGACCATCCCGAACTGGGTCTGACCGCAGAGCAGAAGGCTGACTTCATCGAAGGCTACTACAACGAAGGCAAGGAGTTCGGTGACGGCCTGATGTACACCCTGCCCCTTTCCAAGTCTACCGAAGTTCTGTACTACAACAAGACCTTCTTCGAGGCCAACAACCTGACCGTCCCCACTACCTGGGACGAGCTGGAAGCTGTCTGCGCCAAGATCAAGGAGATCGACCCCTCCTCCATTCCTCTGGGCTATGACTCCGAGGCCAACTGGTTCATCACCATGTGTGAGCAGTACGGCAGCCCCTACACCAGCGCTACCGGTGACCACTTCCTGTTCGACAACGAGCAGAACCGTGCTTTCATCAAGAAGTTCAACGAGTGGTTCCAGAAGGGCTATCTGACCACCCAGACCCTGTACGGCGGCTATACCTCCGGTCTGTTCAC